>NZ_FOEB01000022.1:0-85963 GCF_900110515.1 Methylobacterium sp. ap11
ACGTCCATGCTCATCGCGTGGGTTGTCGGGACGAAGGCGCGCCAGCGGGGCTTCTCCGCCGTCGCGGACGCGGTGTTCCAGACCACCACGCGCAGGTACGGGAATAGGGCGGCGAACTCGTTGTGGCTCAGGTCGCCTCCGTCGTTGTCGAGCCAGATCCCGCGCAGGTGGGTGACGTTGTCGAGCCCGCGCGCGGTCTCGGCCGCCTTGTTCGGGTCGAAGTGGGCTGGCGCGAACACCCCGGCGTCTTCCTTGGCGACCACCCGCTGATGCAGAGCCCGCAGGCCGGCGACGAAGGAGTCGTCGTCCTCGTGGTCCACGTGATCGAGGGGAGACCGATCGAAGATCGAGCCGAAGGCGGTGCCGCAGGTCTGCGGTGCCGTCTTCGGTGTAACGATATCCCTTTCCTTTAAAGTGTTTTCGTTACACACGAACTCGCGCATCGATTCCCGGACCTCTTGGCCGAAGAAGGGGTAGCGGCCCGTCACCAGTGACGTGCCGTTGATCAGGTCGAGTTGCGCGAGTAGCTCGCGCTTCTTCTTATCCCTGTTCTCCTTGGTCTTGACGGCGTCACTCGCGTGCTTGCGCGGGCGTCCGGCCTTGCCCTTGCGGGGCACCAGCCCCATGCCGGGCAGCGGCTCGACCTTGGCTCCGGGGAAGAGGCCGGCCAGCCACTCGGCCGTGTCGCGGTCCATCGCGACGACGCGCTTCGGCGTGGCGTCGGCCGGGTTCCGGATCGAGATCCGCATCACCGCCTGATAGACCGCCGTGCGGTAGTGGGCGGTGCGCATCTCCTCGCCGTTGATGCCACGCCCCTCCATGAAGCCGAAGTGGGCCGGCGGCGGGTTGAGGGCCGAGAGCACCACCACGTTGTGGTAGCCCTGGTAGCTGTTCAGGCCGTGCGGGGTGTTGGGCAGCCGAGCGGCCCCGGGCTGGGCGAAGAAGCCATCGCTCAGGTCGGTGTTGCCCATCCAGACGAACGGTTCGTCGCCGACGAGGTCGCCCACGGCGGCCTGGATCTGATCGAGGACCGTTGCGTCCTGCCCGTCGAGCTTGCGATCACGGTAGCGCTTCGACCAAGGCTCCTCGCCCGCGTAGAGGATGATGATGCGCTCCCCATGCTCGTGGGTGTGGTAGCGCAGGTCTCGGGCGAGGCTCGCAGCCGGCTCGAAGACGATGCCCTGGGCCGTGAAGAGGCGGTAGAACATCGTGTCGGGCATGCACGCCGAGGCGACCAGCACGCCTTTAAACCCCTGGAAGGCTGAGGGTTTGAGCAACGAGTAGGTACGGAGCGTTCCTTCAGTCTCGCCCCGGATCAGCCGCTCGTACTGGCTCTGATCCGCCCAGACCTCATAATGGGCCGAGGTGACGCGGTGAGCGAGTGGCCCGACCACGTCGTACAGCGCGTCGCGATGCGGGTTGCGGGCGATCTTCTTCAGGCTCATCGGGCGTCCTCCTGGGCCGCGAGGGCGTCCTCGGGAGTGACGAGCCGCGCATAAACCGCACCGGCCGGCACGATCTCAAGGTGGGGAGTGATGAGGTGGTGCGTATCGGGCAGGCGCAACTCCTCGAACTGATCCACCTGCGGGACCTCGTCCATGACAAGGAACCAGTCACGCTTGCGCTCGATGTAGGAGAGCCGCAGGAAGCAGGCGTGCGTGAGGAAGAGGACCTCGCCCTGGTCCGCGGTGGCGTTCTTGAAGTGAGCGACAGCCTCGGCGACCACGGACGCCTTGGAGCAGGTGTCGCTATGGATCGCGCGCACCGGGTACGTCGGGTCGAGCGGCTGAAGCTCCTCGGCGACGGTTTTGGTGATGAGATGCTTGGTCGGCTGGACGAAGAGCACCTTCTGCCCGCCGCGGGCGAGCCGGTCGGCGTAGCGCGCGCAGGCGCGCGTCTTCCCGGACCCTGCCGGGGTGTTGAGTTCGTAGAGGACCATAACGCTGACTGTTCCAATATAGATAAACAAAAACCCGCGAGGCGTGGCGGCACCTCGCAGGTCGAAAGGAATTGGAACGTCAGCAGAGAACGTCTGCGCCGCGGATGCACAGACGGTCTATTTAGTCCTGCTGATGAACGTCATCCCCCGCCAGGGGCCGAGGCACCAACGTGCCTGGGGGTACTTATCCGGTAGGAGCCCGAACGGTGTCCATAAAAATCGTGCGGGGCACCGACGACGGCTCGAACCGGCATCAGCAGGGCGCGGGGGTCGTGTAGGCGAGCAACCCTGCTTGACGGGAGCCCCCACGGTGTTACCCCATTTCGTCGGAAGCGAGGCCATTGATGGAGTGGAGGAAAGGACCGGTGTCGGCTCATCCCTCTCTCTCCGCCAGCATTTTGCTGGTCTGAATTATCTCATCATATCAGAGATTTAGCGGTTACGCTTCCGGGGTTGTCCCCTAAAGTGTCCCCCGCATGTGTCCCACACGTGATGCGGCAGGCTGTTAGAGCCGTTTCGATGGCCGCAATCGTGGAAGGGCATTCTGCCTGAGGCGTATCACGCCCGAGACGAGTGCCCTCACCCTTCACCCCGCCGCCTGCACCTCAGCCGTCCTGACCGCCGCCGTCAGCGCTGGAACTCAGCGGGCCGAGACAGGCAGCGCCGCAGGCTGAGAGGATGCCTATCCAGGCAGGGAGCGGTGTTTCTCGTGGGTGTAGCCCGGGAAGCCGGTACCTCTGACTGCACCGGCCTCTCTGCTGTGATGCGGGCTGCTAGCCGGGCCGGCGGTCTTGGTGCTCGGCAGTTCCGGCGATATCGATCACCGACCCCGGTCCATTGGGATGTTCCGCCACAAAGCGCTCGAAGGTGGCACGATCCTCGGCGCACTTCAGCTTGTCGATGAAGCTATGAAAATCCTGGCGACGGATTTCGAGAGCGTGGCGTTGCGCCTCGATACGGCTGATCTCGCCATCGCGCCACGCGTCGAAGGCGGTGTTGCCGCTGGTGCGTGCCGACGTGAACCAAGGCCGTTCGCGGATCGCAGCACCACGCCCGAAAGGCCGGCGTAGACGTTCGACTCCGGGTAGGCCGGACAGTCTGAGATCGTACCGCCCGAGCGCCTGCCGCGCTACGAGGACAAGGCCGGCAAAGCCGCCGATGTAGAGGGCATCATGGATGAAGGGCATGATGGGCATGCGGAAGCTCCCTGTGCGCGTATCGGCGCCGTTGCTGGAGCCCGGACCATGCCACCGTGACCCCGATGCAGCCTGAACCACCCCGTTCAGAATGGGTTCAGCTTTCCGGCGCTGACCGCAGCCCCCTAAAATCGCTTCACGAGGCCGTACAGCGCCCCTCCTGCCCACAGGCAGGCTGCCCGCCAAGCTTGAAAACGCCGTCAGCGACTCGCTTTGTGGCGCTGTGGGCACCCTACGTGGTGAGGTGGGGTTTCTTGAGCTATGAGGCGGGTAGGCGCGGGCTGTCCCCCGGCTGGTGCTGGGTCAGCAGAGAGTGAGGAGTCCGGGGGAGGGCTTACGGTTCCTGTATATGGTCGTTTGGTTGTTTTATAACTCATGGGCAGTGGCCTGCCATCGGCCACCACCTGAGTTTTAGCAGCAAAGCGAGGACGGGGCGCTGACTAACATCACGCTAATAGGTCTTGGATGAACCATCCTCAAGCCGTATCGAGAAGATAGTGACAACCTCCGAATCGGCTATCTCACCATAAAATTGGCATAGCGCTGATTTCAACTCATGAATATTTTTGAAGCCGTCTCGGTTTGCATCTTCATCGTCAAGGGCTCCAAATACCTTGTATTTTACTTTTACGATTTTGAAACTTCCGATATGAAATAAATCTTCGTCATTCCCACTTGGATCGGCATAAGCAGGAAGATCGCACGTAGTCGGGTACTCCACGGCATCGCGGGAGTACCGAATAGTCGTTTCCTTGGCGTGCGCCTGAATGACCGGAATAAGGCTGGGAGCCAACCGAAATCGACAGCGCGACTTGACCTCAAGGTGTGGGAAATGGTCTCGCAACTTTGAAATAGTTGCATCAGGATCATAAGGAGCCGAAAGATGCAACTCCGTATCAAACCTCTCGTGAATTCCCATATTCATTCTCCAAAATAGATATAGACTCCTATGCTCCAAAGGATTGAAGTATGATCCTACGAATCATGTACCCACAGGGTTTGTGATTCGTAGGATTGTTAAAATCTTACCTATTCGGCGCCTTGGTGTGTGTCATTACAAAACAAGGCGCGGGTTTAACTCGCCGTGTTCAACGATGCCGTCAAATTCTTCCCGAGAGATGCGGCGAAGATCGAAGCGAGGTGGGTCGGTCATGCCTATGTCAGATAACAGCTTCGCCCTGTTAGGTCGCTTGGGTAGCGCTGCATTATATAAGAGCTTTGCAACGTAAACCCTCTTATTTTTATCTCGGTAAAATTCTTTTAATTCATCCTCACTGAAGACGCTGTGTGGTGAGCAATATCTGATGAAACCGTCCTCGGTCGCAAAGTCGCTTCTCGTGCGAGTTTCTTCAACAACACAAACCGATGTAACTACCGATCGATGAAACGCCTTTTTCGGAATATCGGTGGTTCGATATATAACCACGATGTCTCCCTCATCCATCATTGTGAGCGGACAGCCTCCAATATAAACTTTATGTATCGTATTCGTATGTGACAGATCCTCTACAATGTGCGCTCCTTCGGTCATTAGGATCGAGTCGGGGAATAATTTTGTGTGATACTCAGGATATATCGACAGTAGAAAGAAATCGCTTCCTTCTGTATTAATCAGAGGATAATTAGTTATAATATTGTCACCATCCTGCTCAAGAGATCGGACTAGGACAATTTCTTGACCGTTTGGTGTCGTCTTTGATGCGCGCTCCACAAAGCCGTACTTCTCAAAAAGTCTTATAAGTCCGATATGGGTATCAAAAACGGTAACGTATATTTCTTCCACATCCTCCGCAAATGCGTGATCGAAAACTTTCTTGATGATACGTTCGCCTAACTTCGTGCCTCGTGCTTCATTCTTGAGAGTTCCAACCTTCAATCTGCGCGCGGCTGGCAATGGAGGGTCGACATCATCAATGACTCCTTCTTCAAGCTTGAGATAGACAAATCCACGAATACGGCTCTCCACATCATCATTAACAACGTATACCGCCTCCTTCGCCGCAGATTTTCTTTCAAACCAATCGGTGAACTCACCATACTGAGCCTTTAAGCTGTCAAAAAAAGGGTCGGTAAGCTCCACCTGATCGAAGCTCGTAAGACGTAAGCTGCCGCTCATGATTCCTCCCACCGCCGGAGGCTAGCTTCCCTCCGAAAGTGGCAATGTAAGCGACAAGACGATTTCGGCAATCGGCGACTCCGTTGCTGAAATCGCAATTTACTGGCCCGCGGTCCTTACAGCCAGCCGACCGTCGACACACAAAAAAGAAGAACTAAACGTAGGTATCAACAAAATTTGATGGCCGCCATAGCGGAAAACTGATACTCTCACAATGATTGGCTTGGATTTTTCATATAACTGTCAAGCGATTAGCATCTGGTGTGGTGATTGCAATTGGGGCAGGAGCACAACTTAGAGCCGTGAACTGCGCCGGATTTGCTCCTAGGTCTTCTCAGCTTCCCCGCTCGCGATCCTGTCCACTTTCTCCCGCCCAGCCTCAAGCGGATCCACGGTGCTCAGCACCTCCTTGAGCTTCGTCTTCCCGACCTTCGCCACCATGGAAGGCGGCACACGGTTGACGACACGGATGTGGTTGCCATGCCATTCGAGGTGCGTGCCGAGCTTCTTGGGAGAGGGCATGGACGGGGGCTCAGATGCACGGTGTCCCCCACTCAATCCCCCAATGTGCCCTCCAATTCTCGGAGAAAAAGCGTAGCGTTCTCAATGCTGCAAGGGCTTAAGCGACCTTGAGCGTATCGTCCCTCTCTCTCTCTCCGCCAACCGCCAGTCCAGGGCGGTCCCCATGACGACAGATCAGTCGCCGAGGCCGTCGCAGTTCGGGCCCGTGCGCTGACTGGCCCGATTCCCGAAACGACATCCCGTTTGCTCAGGTCCGTCCGACGTGGATCGGTGGGGCGGCCAGCGGGGCACGGACGCGACGCACCGTAACCCCGGCACGCCCCGGATCCCGTCGTCCGGGTCGATCGTCACGCCGATCGCCCGGATCCGCCCCGGGCCTCCCCCTAGACCCGCTCGCCCCCGGTGAGTTCCCCGCACAGCGCCCCCAGGGCCTCGACCAGGCGCTCCGGGTTCAGGGGTTTTCTCAGCATCGGCAGGTCCGGCCACAGGAGCCGCATCGCGCGCGGCAGCACACCGCCGGTGCAGATCAGGACCGGGATGCCCTTGGCGATCAGGCCCTCGGCGGTGGGCGTCGCCTCGCCGTCGGCGAGGTTGAGGTCGAGGATCGCGACGTCGATCGCCTCGAGGTCGATCAGCGCCAGGGCCTCGCGGTTGGTGCGGGCCGGGCCGACGGCGTGGGCGTTCGCGCCGGTGACGATCTCGGTCAGCTCCAGGGCGACCAGCGCCTCGTCCTCGACGATCAGCACCCGTCGTCCGTCCAGCATCGCGATCTCCGTCGGTTCGGAACGGGCGAATCGGTGCCCGTCCCCGTGATCCGCGGCGAGAGTGTGTCGGAGGCCGGGCCCGGTCAATCGGGCGGATGCGACGCATGGGATTAAAGGCTCCTTAACCATGTTGCCGGCATGGTTTGCCGAGCCGTGATCGGCAGCGGCGCGTCCATCGGGGCGCGGTCCGGACGGCTTGGGCGAGGGGTGGAGTGTCGGCGATGGGCGAGGCGGCGTTGAACATCGCGGGCCAGGAGCGGGGCGGCCCGGATTTCGATCTGGTGCGGCGCCTGCTGCTCCCGCCGGGCTGGCTCGGCCCCCGGCCTTACCGGCTGCCCGAGCCCGACGAGGCGCCCGAGGAGGACCTCGACGAGCTGGTCGCCCAGCTCGAGGCCGAGAACCAGGTGATGAAGGCGGTGATCCGCTCCGAGCGCGAGGCGGCCGCCGAGCTGCGGGCGCAGGTCGCGGCGCTCACCACCCAGCAGGCCCAGGACGACACGATCCAGGACGACCTGCGGGCCGACCGCGACCGCTGGGCCTCCCTGGTCGAGCGCCTGCTGTTCGCCTCCCGGTGAGGCGCCCCCCTCATCGACCCGAGATCGCGGGACCCCGCAGTCGCACGGAGACGGCCATGAGCCCCCGCTGCTCGCTCGTCGTCAACGGCAAGCCCGTCCGTGTGGCGACCGGCGACACGCCCCTCGATGCCGCTTTGCCCCGCAACGTGGCGGCCGGCCGCGACGGGGTGATCCAGGACGCGCAGCTTACGGACGCCCTGCCGCGCCTGCGCAACACCAGCCGCGCCCGGCCCCGCCTCGGCGACGGCGCCGCGACTCGGCCCGGCCCCGCCCCCTCGCCGCTCGCGGTGCTGCGCACGGTGAAGCGCGCCGGCACGCTGCTGTCCGTCACCCCGCTCTCGGGCGCGGTGGTCGAGGTGGTGGTCACGGTCTCGCGCGATCTCGACGTGGCGCCCGGCCAGGCAGTCGAGGTCGCCTTCGCGGGGGTGCCGGCGCGACCCTACTGCCCGACCCAGCGCATCGACGGCAACACCGAGCTCAACGAGCTCGTCTTCCACCTGCGCCGCGACGCCGGCGCGCTCGGCCCCGCCCTCGGCGAGGCGGTGCAGCCCGGCCACGTCGTGCGCATCAAGGGCCCGGCCGGCGGCATCCCGTACCGTCCCGGGCCCGGCCGCCTGATCCTGGTTTCGGCCGAGACCGGCTTCGCGCCGATCTGGGCGATCGCCCGCGCGGCGCGCCACCGCGAGATCGCCCGCGAGATGGTGGTGGTGGCCGGTGCGGCCGATGCCGACGACCTCTACATGCGTCCCGGCCTCGACTGGCTGCGCGCCACCGGCGTGCAGCAGATCACGCTCGCCGCGAGCCGCGACCGCCGCGGCCAAGCCGACGTGCGCCACGGGCCCGTGACCGCCCACCTGCCGACCCTGCGCGGCAGCGACACGGTCCACGTCGCCGGCCCGCCGGACATCGTGCGGGCGGTCGAGCGGCTGTGCGACAGCGTCGGCGCCACCTGCGCCGCCCTTCCCTTCCTGCCGTCGCGCAGCCGCGCCCGCAGCCTGGTCACCCCGGGGGATACCGGGGCGCAGTTCGGGCTCTGACCGGCCGTCAGCGCAGGTCGGAGACCGGCACCGGGTAGGCGTGCGGCCGCCCGGCCAGCATCGCGTCGATCAGCGCCAGAACCTCCGCCCGGCCGACATTCGCCGCCTGCTCGAAGGGCGTCCAGGTCTGGTGGAAGTCGAGCGCTGCGAAGACCGCGCGGTAGCGGGTGAGTTCCGCGTGGGTCAGCGGCACGCCGCGCACGAAGGCCTTGTGGGCCGAGATGGTCAGGGCCTCGCGCCGGTTGTCCGGGTTCAGCTCGAACTTCAGCGCGTCGCCGCAGAACACGATGCCGCGGGCGCGGTCGTGCAGCACGGCGTGGCCGTCGAAATGGCCGGCGGTGCGATGCAGGGTCAGTCCCGGCAGCGGTTCCAGCACGTCGTCGTACGGCCAGGAGACCTGGAGCGCCGCGCTCCAGGTGAAGTCGGCGGCGGGTAGGCAGAGCTCGGGGTCGAAGCGGTCCTGAAGCTGGGGCAACGCGCCGTAGCTGTGCGGGTGCGAGGCCGACAGGATCGTCATGCCCCCGAGGGATTCGATGTGGTCGAGCGCCGCCTCGCTGAAGACCGGGCAGCCCTCGAAGCCCATGTTGCCGTCCGGCGTGACGATCAGGTAGGCGCTCGGCCCGATGCCGGTGACCGGCTCGTTCCAGAACTTCCACACGCCCGCCTCGACCTCCTCCCAGTGGCACGGGAACGAGGCTTGGGCCTCCGCCACGTCGCGGAAGCGCCAGCCGTCCTGGGGCACGACGTGGCGGGCGTCGAGGCATAATGGGCAGCTCGGCGGCGCCGCGAAGTGGCGCTGCCAGAAGCCGCAATTGTCGCAGACGAAGCTGGGAAGCTTGAGGGCGCCCGCGAAGGGCAGGTAACCGGGCACGCGAGACCTATCGGGGCGAAGCTGAGGATGTCGCGGGAGATAGGGCGAGCGCGCCGGACCGTCGACGCGGGGGCGCCGCGTCAGAACACCCGCGGCAGGAGCCGGCGGCGGCGGCGCCCGAAGCGGCGCGCCGCCCCGGCCCCGAGGGCGAGGGCCGCCACGCCCCCGACGGCGAGCGCCGCGAGGCCGGCGACGAGGACGTCGCGCTGGCGGTCGGTGACGAACTCGCTGCGGGTCGGCGTGGTCTTGTCGCCGAACTTTCCGTCGATCGCGGCCGGACCGGGCGCCGGCGCGAACAGGTTGCCGGGCTTGTCGGGGGCCGCCTCGCCGATCTGCGCGTCCCAGCCGCGCGCCATGAACCGGTCCGAGAGGGCCGGCGAGACCACCTGCATCAGGCCCATCTGCACGGTCGACCGGCCGACATAGATGTCGCGGCGGCGGTGGTCGGCCGCGAACCGGATCGCGTCGGCGCAGAGCCGCGGGTCGAAGACGGGGGCCGGGATGTCCTGCTCGGCGCCCGTGCGGGTGCGGGCCCAGCCGAATTGCGGCGTGTTCACCGCCGGCAGGTAGACGACCGTCAGGTTGATCTCGACGCCCTCGTGCAGGAACTCGGAGCGCAGGCCGTCGGTGAAGCCGGTCACCGCGTGCTTGGCGGCGCAGTAGGGCACCTGCAGCGGCATCGCGCGAAGCCCCAGGCCCGAGCTGACCTGCACGATGGTGCCGCGGTTGCGCCCGCGCATGTGGCGCAGCGCCGCGAGCGTGCCCCAGACATGGCTGAGATAGGTGGTCTCGGTGACCCGCCGCCACTCCTCGGGGGTGATCTCGGGGGCGGGCGCGACGATCGACGACATCGCGTTGTTGACCCAGGTGTCGATCGGCCCGAGCTCGGCCTCGAACCGGTCGGCGGCATCGTTCACCGCGTCCACGTCGGCGACGTCGGCGGAGATCGCCAGGACCGCGCCGCCGTGCCGGCGCAGGGCCGCTTCGGCATCGCGCAGGCGGCCCTCGTCGCGGGCGACGATCCCGACCGACCACCCGTCCCTGGCGAATGCGTGGGCGGTCGCCAGACCGATCCCCGCCGTGCCGCCCGTCACCACCGCCACCCGTGCCACGCGCACCTCCCGAACCTCGAATCAGGCCGGCAATGCGGAAACCGGGCTGGCGGTTCGGGGGCGGCGATGCCGCACCCGAGACGACGACGCCCCCGGACGGTGCCGTCCGGGGGCGTCGATCCGCGTCAGGACGTGGATCCGGTCACCGCGCCGGCTCGGGCTCGCCGGGATGCTCCTCGACGCCGCGCCAGCGATTGATTCGGATCAGGATGTTGCGGATCACGACGTAGAAGACCGGAGTCAGGAACAGGCCGAAGATCGTGGCGCCCAGCATGCCGAACAGCACCGCGGTGCCGAGCGCCTGGCGCATCTCGGCGCCCGGACCGGTGGCGAAGGCGAGCGGCACCACGCCGAGGATGAACGCGAAGGCGGTCATCAGGATCGGCCGCAGGCGGAGCCGGCAGGCCTCGACGGCCGCCGCGACGGGCCCCCGGCGCTCGCTCTCCTCGATCTGGTGGGCGAACTCGACGATCAGGATCGCGTTCTTGGCCGCCAGACCGATGAGCACGATGAGGCCGATCTGGGTCAGGATGTTGTTGTCCTGGCCCCGGAACTGCACGCCGGCCAAGGCCGCGAGCACGCCGGTCGGCACCACCAGCAGGATCGAGAGGGGCAGCGCCCAGGATTCGTACTGCGCGGCGAGCACCAGGAAGACCAGCAGCACGCCGAGCGCGAAGACGTAGATCGCCGTGTTGCCGACCGCCTTTTCCTGGAACGCGATCTCGGTCCACTCGAAGCTCATGCCGTCCGGCAGGGTCTGGCGGGCGAGCTTTTCCATCGCGTCGAGCGACTGGCCCGAGGACACGCCGGGCCGCGAATCGCCCTGCACCGGGAGCGAGTAGTACAGGTTGTAGCGCTGGACGATCTGGGGCCCGGCGATGTCGCGGATGCTGGCGAGCGTGCCCATCGGCACCAGCGCACCGGTGGAGGAGCGCACCTTGAGCCGCTCGATGTCCTCCTTCTCCATCCGGTACTTGGCGTCGGCCTGGGCCCGGACCTGGTAGATGCGCCCGAAGGTGTTGAAGTCGTTGACGTAGGCGCCGCCGAGGTTGACCTGCAGCGTCGAGAAGACGTTGGCGAGCGGCACGTTCAGCATCCGCGCCACCGTGCGGTCGATGTCGAGGTAGATCTGCGGCGTGTCGTTGCCGAAGGTGGTGAAGACGCGGGTCAGCGCCGGGTCGCGGTTGGCCGCGCCGATGAGGTCGCCCGAGACCTGGAGCAGGCGGGCGATGTCCGAGCCCTCGCGGCTCTGGACCTGCATCTTGAAGCCGCCGGCGTTGCCCAGACCCCGCACCGGCGGCGGCGGGATCGCGATGATGCGGGCCTCCTGCATCGGCGCGGTCTTGGCCAGCACGGCCTGCAGGATCTTGTTCGCCGTGAGGCCCTTCTCCAGGCGCTCCTTGAAGGGCTTCAGCGGCAGGAACATCACCGCGCCGTTGGTGGTGTTGGTGAAGGTGGCGCCGTCGAAGCCGGCGATGACGACGGTGTTGCCGACGCCGTCGATGTCGAGGGAGCGGCGCGACACCTCCTGCACCACCGCGGTGGTGCGCTCGAGCGACGAGCCCGGCGGCAGCTGCACCACGACGAGCAGGTAGCCCTGGTCCTGGAGCGGGATGAAGCCCGTCGGCGTGGTGCGCACGAGGTGCAGCACGCCGTAGATCACGCCGGCATAGAGCAGCAGCATGGCGAGCAGCGGCACCAGCCGCCCGGTGAGGAACCGGATCGCTGCCGCGTAGCCGTTGGCGGTGGCGTCGAAGGCCCGGTTGAAGGTGTTGGCCGCCCACGACCCGAACCGGGCGAGGAAGAAGCGCGGCCGGTGGTGCTCGGAATGGGGCTTCAGCAGCAGCTTGCAGAGCGCCGGCGACAGCGTCAGCGAGTTGAACATCGAGATGATGGTCGAGGCCGCGATGGTGAGCGCGAACTGCCGGTAGAACTGGCCCGAGATGCCCGGGATGAAGGCGGTCGGGATGAACACCGCCGACAGAACGAGCGCGATGGCGACGACCGCGCCGCCGACCTCGTCCATGGTCTTGTGGGCCGCCTCGCCGGGGGAGAGCCCCTCGGCCATGTTGCGCTCGACGTTCTCCACCACCACGATCGCGTCATCGACGACGATGCCGATGGCGAGCACGAGGCCGAACAGCGTCAGGTTGTTGAGCGAGAAGCCGAGCAGCGCCATCACCGCGAAGGTGCCGACGAGCGACACCGGGATCGCGATGATCGGGATGATCGCGGTGCGCCAGCTCTGCAGGAAGATCAGGATGACGACGACGACGAGGATGACCGCCTCGCCGAGCGTCTTGTAGACCTCGTGCACCGATTCCGCGATGAACTCGGTCGGGTTGTAGGCGATCTTGAACTCGAGGCCGGGCGGGAAGTCCTTGGCCAGCGTCTTCATCAAGGCCTGGACCTGCTCGGCCGCCTCGAGCGCGTTGGTGCCGGGACGCTGGAACACGCCGATGCCGATCGCCGGCTGGCCGTTGAGGAACGACTTCGTCGTGTAGTCCTTCTGGCCGAGCTCGACCCGGGCGACGTCGGAGATCCGCACCAGGCGCCCGTCGGACGCCTTGACGATCACCTTGCGGAACTCGCTCGGATCCTGGAACCGGCCTTGCGTCTGCACCGTGAGCTGGAACGCCTGGCTCGCCGGGGCCGGCGGCGCGCCGAGCGCGCCCGACGCGACCTGGACGTTCTGCTCCTGCAGCGCGTTGATCACGTCGGTGGTCGAGAGCTGGTAGGAGGCGAGCTTGTTCGGGTCGATCCACAGCCGCAGCGCGTATTCCGAGCCGCCGAACACCGTGATGTCGCCGACGCCGTTGAGGCGCAGCAGCGGATCGCGCAGGCGAAGATAGATGTAGTTGGCCAGATAGTTCTGGTCGAAGGTGCCGTCGGGCGAGAGCACGTGCACGACCATCATCAGGTCGGGCGAGGATTTGCGGACCGTGACGCCGAGGTTGCGCACGTCGCCGGGCAGGCGCGGCTGGGCGACAGAGAGCCGGTTCTGGACCAGCACGTTGGCGATGTCGAGGTTGGTGCCGAGCGCGAAGGTGACGGTCAGTTGCATGTTGCCGTCGTTGGTCGACAGCGACGACATGTACAGCATGTTGTCGACGCCGTTGATCTCCTGCTCGATCGGCGTCGCGATGGTGGCCGCCACGGTCTCGGCGTTGGCGCCCGGATAGGAGGCGCGCACGACGACCGTCGGCGGCACGATCTCGGGGTACTGCGAGACCGGCAGCGAGATGTACGAGACGTAGCCGATGATCAGGATGACGATCGAGGTCACCGAGGCGAAGATCGGCCGGTCGACGAAGAAATGGGCAAAACGCATCGGTGGGCCTCTCGCGCCCTTCGGCAGGTCCGGGCGTGGCGCCCCCGCGCGGGCGGGGGCCGTGGCATCCTGACGGGCGCGCCGCCCGGGCGGGCGGCGCGGCTGGCTATTCGCGGACCGGGGGCAGGTCCTTGCGCTCGGGCGTGATCTTGGCGCCCGGGCGCACCCGGGTCAGGCCGGTGACCACGATGGTCTCGTCGCCCTTCAGCCCGTCGCGCACCACCCGGTAGCCGTCGATCTTGGGGCCGGGGCGGATGTTGCGGGGCTGGACCACGTTGTCCTCGCCGACCACGTAGACGAGGCGCTTGTCCTGGTTGGCGCCGATCGCGTCGTCGGGGATCAGCACGCCGCGATAGGGCTTGGAGGCCGGCATGCTGACGATGCCGAACAGGCCCGGCTTGATGAAGCGGTCGGGATTCTCGACGGTGGCGCGCAGGAGCACCGTGCCGGTCGCCTCGTCGACCCGGTTGTCGACGAAGTTGAGCACGCCCTTGCGGGTGGGCTTGGCCTCGCCGGTGAGCGCCACCAGGATCGGCACCGTGTGCTCGTTCTGGGTCGCCCCCATGCCGATCTTGAGCGTGCCCTGGTAGGCCAGGAACGAGCGCTCGTCGACCGTGAACGAGAAGTAGATCGGATCGAGCGAGACGATCGTGGTCAGCATCGTCTGGTCGGTGATGACGATGTTGCCCTCGGTGACGTTGCGCTGCGAGATCCGCCCGTCGATCGGCGAGCGCACCTCGGTGAAGTCGTAGTTGAGCTGGGCCTGGCGCAGGGCGGCCGTTGCGTTGTCGACGTCGGCCTGGGCGGTCTGGGAGTTCTGCCGGCGCTGATCGGTGACCTGCTCGGAGATGTTGCCCGACCGGCTCAGCGTCTGGGCGCGCTCGAGGTCGGTCTGGCTGAAGTTCAGCCGCGCCTTGGCCGAGTCGAGGGCCGCCGTCGCCTGGTCGAGGGCGGCCTTGTAGGGCCGCCGGTCGATGGTGAAGAGCAGGTCGCCCTTCTTCACCACGGCGCCGTCCTGGAAGTGGATCTTCTGCAGGTAGCCGGTGACCCGGGCCCGCACCTCGACGTACTCGATGGCGTTGAAGCGGCCGGTGAAGTCGTCGTGCTCCACCACCTCCTTGACCACGGGCTTGGCGACCGTGACCGTGGGGGGCGGACCGCCCGGAGCCTGGGCCCGCGCCGGCACCCCGGCCAGCAGCAGCAGCGCCGGGATCACCGCCGCCAGCCTCAGCCTGCGCATACTCGTTCTCCCGTTCGTCGTGTGCATGCGGCCCCGCCGGACGCGCAGGAAGATGGGCCGGAGCGCATCCGCGTCGAGGGGCTTGGCCGTCACGGGAACCGCGCCGGCACCGGCGCGGCCCTCCCGGGGCCGTGAACGTCTCGGCCGCCCTCGCGGGTGGTGCCTGCGAGGAGCGGATGAATCGGCTATTCCATAAGTCGGCTAGTCCACGGTCTCGCCGGCATTGGCCCAGTCCTTGAACCCGCCGACATAGTGCTCAGAGAGGGGGATGCCCTGGCCTTGGAGGTAGTGCAGCGCCCGCGCCGAGCGGACCCCGGCGGCGCAGGACAGGACCGGCCGGCGGCCGTCCGCGGCGATCAGCGCCTGCAGGCGCTCGAGGTCGAAGTCCGACAGCGGGAACGACACCGAGCCCGGGATGTGGCCCGAGGCGAACTCGTTGGGCTCGCGCACGTCGATCAGCAGGACGGAGCCGTCCGCCAGGCCGTTCTTCACCGCTTCCCGATCCAGATCGACGATCGCCATGGTCTCACCTGAACGTCGGCACGCCGCCGACCCACGATCATAGCCGCCGCGTCCGGCTCTTGTCACCGCGACGCGCCGAAGGCTGACGAATGCGATAAATCATCATCGCTCAGGGTTGCAAGGGCAACCATCCCCGCGCCGGGGCCCGTCTTGTGCGCTGCCGCACAAGGTGGATTCGGCGGGTGCGCGCCGCAGGTATAGGAACGTGGGCAACCGCGTCACCTTCGCCGCGCCGCCTCAGGACCGCATGCGCCCGCATCCCGTCGCCTTCGACCTCACCCGTCTCGTCACCCGCCTGCGCCATGCGAGCCCGACCGGCATCGACCGGGTCGACCTCGCCTATGCCCGGCACCTCCTGGGCCAGGCCGGGCCGCGCTTCGGCCTCGTCTCGACGCCGCTCGGCCCGAAGGTCCTCGACCGGGCGCAGATGACCGCCCTCGTCGAGGGCGCGACCGCCTCCTGGACCGAGGAGGTGACGGCCGGCGACGACCCGGTCTACCGGGACCTCGCCGCCCGGCTCGGGCTGCCGGTCCCGGCGGCGGGCACCGGCGCGGCGGCGCCCGAGGGCGCGCGGGACCGGCGCAAGCGGCAGCTGCAGGCCTGGCTCACGGCCTTGCGGGCGCCCGGACCCGAGGCGCTGCCGCTGAACGCGCTCTACCTCCACACCTCGCACCTGCGCCTCGACAAGCCGGCGCGGTTCGACTGGCTCTACGACCGGCCGGACGTACGACCGGTCTTCTTCGTCCACGACCTGATCCCGATCGAGTATCCCGAATACGGGCGCGACGGCGAGGCCGACCGGCACCGGGTGCGGATGGAGACGGTGGCCCGCCACGCCCAGGCCGTCGTGGTGAACTCGGCCGACGTGGGCCGGCGGTTCTCGGCCCATGTCGCGGGGCTCGGGCGGCGGCCGCCGCCGGTTACCGTCGGCCCGCTCGGGATCGAGGCGGCGTTTCAGGCCCCGCCCGCGCCGCCCCCGGCGCGGCCGTTCTTCCTCGTCTGCGGCACGATCGAGCCGAGAAAGAACCTGATCACCCTGCTCGCTGCCTGGCGGGAGCTCGCCGCCCGCCACGGAGCGGCGACGCCGCGCCTCGTCGTCGTCGGGCGCCGGGGGTGGGAGAGCGAGAACGTCATCGACCTCCTCGAGCGCTGCCCGGCGGTGCGCGCCCACGTCACCGAGGCGTCCGGCCTCTCGACCGCGGGGCTCGTGCGGCTGATGGGCCACGCCACCGCGCTGCTGATGCCCTCCTTCGCCGAGGGCTACGGCCTGCCGGTGCTGGAAGCCGCGGCTGCCGGCCTGCCGGTCGTCGCCTCCGACATCCCGGTCCACCGCGAGATCGCGGCGGATTTCGCGGAATTCCGGCATCCGCTCGACGGGCTCGGCTGGATGCGGGCCGTGGAGGACCTGGCCGCGCCGGGCTCGGGGCTCCGGGGCGAGATGGCGGCGCGCCTTTCGGGCTACCGGGCGCCGACCTGGGCCGACCACTTCGCCCGGGTCGATCCGGTGCTGGCGGCGCTGGCGGGGTGACGGTCCGTCCCGGTTTTGCGCCCGGGCTGCCGCAAGGCTAAGGTCGACCCGAGACTTATCCCCAAGGCCGTCCCCCACCCTCCGGGTGCTGATCCTGGCGCGGCTCCCCTCTCCCGTGTGGGAGAGGGGCCGGGGGTGAAGGTGACACGCTTCCGTGTGAGGCGTCGAGCGCGGTGCTGGCAGCTCGACGGTTCAGGGTCGTTGCGGAAGCGTATCACCCTCACCCCTCCCCCTCTCCCACACGGGAGAGGGGATCCCGCGCCCGCCCCGCACCGGGCGGAAGAGGCGGCGGCCGTGCGAACGGACGCCCCATGACCGACTCCCCCTACCCCCGCGACCTCGTCGGCTACGGCCGCACCCCGCCCCACGCGCAATGGCCGGACGGGGCCCGCATCGCGGTGCAGTTCGTCATCAACTACGAGGAGGGCGGCGAGAACTGCCTGCTGCACGGCGACCGCGCCTCGGAGGCGTTCCTGTCGGAGATCGTCGGCGCCCAGGCCTGGCCGGGCCAGCGCCACATGAGCATGGAATCGATCTACGAGTACGGCTCGCGGGCCGGGTTCTGGCGCCTGCACCGGCTGTTCACCGAGCGCGCCCTGCCGGTGACGGTCTACGGCGTCGCCACCGCGCTCCAGCGCAACCCGGACGCGGTGGAGGCGATGCGCGAGGCCGGCTGGGAGATCGCCTGCCACGGCCTCAAGTGGATCGACTACCGCGACTTCTCCTACGAGGAGGAGAAGGCCCACATGAACGAGGCGATCCGCATCCACACCGAGGTGACGGGCGAGCGCCCGCTCGGCTGGTACACGGGCCGGACCTCGGAGAACACGCTGCGGCTGGTGATGGAGGAAGGCGGCTTCCTCTACTCGGCGGATTCCTACGCCGACGACCTGCCCTACTGGTTCGAGGGCCCGCGCGCGCCGCAACTCGTCGTGCCCTACACGCTGGACGCCAACGACATGCGGTTCGCCACCCCGCAGGGCTTCAACGCCGGCGACCAGTTCTTCGCCTACCTGCGCGATTCCTTCGACGTGCTCTACGCCGAGGGTGCCGAGACGCCCCGGATGCTCTCGATCGGCCTGCATTGCCGCCTCGTCGGCCGGCCGGGCCGGATCGCGGCGCTCGCGCGCTTCCTCGACCATGTGGCGGCGCACGACGACGTGTGGGTGACCCGCCGCATCGACATCGCCCGGCACTGGGCCAAGACCCATCCGCCCGCCGGCCTGACCCCGAGCCGGATGGGCCGCGCCCTGTTCGTCGAGAGCTTCGGCGACGTGTTCGAGCATTCCCCCTGGGTGGCGGACGGGGCGCATGCCGCCGGGCTCTCGGGGATGCAGGATTCGGCCGACGGGCTGCACGCCGCCATGGTCGCGGTGATGCGGGCGGCCGAGCCGGCCTGGCAGCTCGCCCTGATCCGCGCCCATCCCGACCTCGCCGGCCGGGTGGCGGCGGCCGACCTCGCGCCGGAATCGCGCGCCGAGCAGGCCTCGGCCGGCCTCGACGCCCTCGACGCCGAGGGCCGCGCCCGCTTCCTCGACCTCAACGAGCGCTACCGCACCCGCCACGGCTTCCCCTTCATCATGGCGGTGCGGGGCAGGAGCCCGGACGAGATCCTGGCCCAGCTGGAGGAGCGCCTCGACAACTCCGCCGACTACGAGCGGGCCCGGGCGCTGCAGGAGATCGAGACCATCGCGCTCCTGCGCCTGCGCCAGCGGCTGCCCTCGCTGCCGGACGTCTTCTCGGCCACGGCCTGACGGGAGCCGCCTCGCCCCGGGGACGGCTGCCGTCGCCGGGACGACCTCCCGTCGACCGCCGCCCGGCCGCGCCCTCACGCCGCCGCGCGGACACCCTCCCCCACAGTGGGGAAGGGTCAGGCGCGGGGAGCGCAGCGCGCTAAGTGCCTCGCTTCGGCCGCCCGGCCTGCGGCGTGTAGTCCATCGTCGTGAAGCTGCCGCCCTGGAGGGTGCGGGCGATCGGGTCGAGGGGGTTTTCCTGCGCCAGGATCTCCTCGGCCCAGTCCTCCGCCGACTGGGTCGGGCGGTAGCCGATCGCCGCGGCGGCGTCCGCGTTGTTCCAGTAGCTGCGCGGGTTGTCCGAGGCACCCCAGACCGCGACGTAGCCGGGCACCGGCGCCGCGATGCTGCGCAGGACGAGCTGGGCGAGGTCGTCGTGGCCGAGCCAGGTCGAGAGGTGGCGGAACTCCGTCGGCCGCGGCAGGGCGCTGCCGATGCGCAGGGCCACCCCCTCGATGCCGTGGCGGTCCCAGTACATCCGGCCCATCAGCTCGCCCCAGGCCTTGCTCAGGCCGTAGGCGCCGTCGGGCCGGAACGGTGCGTCGGGATCGAGGCGGGACTCCACCGGGTGCATCCCGAAGGCGTGGTTGGAGCTGGCGAACACCACCCGGCGCAGAGCGTGGCGCCGCGCCCCCTCGTAGATCGCGTGGAGCGCGACGAGGTTGTTCTCGATCACCTCCGGCAGCGGCTTCTCGACGCTGGTACCGGCCATGTGGACCAGGACCTCGGTGCCTTCGAGCAGCCGGTCGACGGCATCGGCGTCGCGCAGGTCGCCGGTCGTCACCGTCTCGGCCTCCGAGAGCGGGGTCAGCGTCGTCGGCCCGCCGCCGGAGCGCAGGACGATCCCGGCCGCGAGGAGCCGCGGCCGCAGCACCGCCCCGATCTGCCCGCCCGCTCCCGACAGCGCGACCCGCATCCCCGTTGCCTCGCTCATACGCGCTCCTCCCGTGCCGGCGCCCTTCGGACGGGGCACCTCGGGCGCCATCATCGGTGAGGGCGCGCTCGGCGTCGAGCGCGGAGGCCGCGGATCGCGGGTTGCGTCGGCGCCCGCGGCCCGCGAAGGTCCGCGCCGACAACGACAACCAGGGAGGAACGCCCCCGTGTGGACGCCGACGATCCGGTATCCCGACCCCGCCATCGAGGTCATCGATCCGTCCTTCGCCCGCTACCGGGTGTTCAGCGCCGGGGTCGAGCGTCTCGCCACCGGGTGCCGCTGGAGCGAGGGACCGGTCTGGTTCGGGGATGCGCGCGCCCTCCTGTGGAGCGACATCCCGAACAACCGCATCCTGCGCTTCGACGAGGAGACCGGCGCGGTCTCGGCTTTCCGCAAGCCGTCGAACTTCGCCAACGGCAACACCCGCGACCGCCAGGGCCGCCTCGTCACCTGCGAGCATGGCGGGCGGCGGGTGACGCGCACCGAATACGACGGCGCCATCACGGTGCTCGCCGACCGTTTCGAGGGCAAGCGCCTCAACTCGCCCAACGACGTGGTGGTGGCCCGTGACGGCGCGGTCTGGTTCACCGACCCGCCCTTCGGCATCCTCGGCAACTACGAGGGCGAGCGGGCCGAGCCCGAGCTGCCGCAGAACGTCTACCGGCTCGACCCGGTCACGGGGGTACTGGAAGCCGCGGCGACCGACCTCGCCGGGCCGAACGGCCTGTGCTTCTCCCCCGACGAATCGATCCTCTACCTCGTCGAGTCGCGGGCGCAGCCGAACCGCCGCATCCTCGCCTTCGACGTCGCAGGCGGGCGCTTGACCAACCGGCGCGTCCACATCGATGCCGGCCCCGGCACGCCGGACGGCTTCCGCTGCGACACCGACGGCAACCTCTGGTGCGGCTGGGGCATGGGCGACGACGCCCTCGACGGGGTGATGGTGTTCAACCCCGAAGGACAGCTGATCGGCCGCATCCGCCTGCCGGAGCGCTGCGCCAACCTCTGCTTCGGCGGCCGCCACCGCAACCGGGTGTTCATGGCGGCGAGCCAGTCGCTCTATTCGGTCTACGTCGACGCGCAGGGGGTGGCCGGGGGGTGAGCCCCGGCCCGCGGCGGGCGGCTAACCGCCCTTCCGCCCCGCCGCCACCAGGCACATGAGCTCGAACAGCACCTGCGCGGCGCATTGTGCCGTGTTGCTGGTCGGGTCGTATTGCGGCGCCACCTCGACCACGTCGCCGCCGACGATGTCCACGCCCGCGAGCCCGCGCAGCAGTTCGAGTACCTCGCGGGGGGTGAGCCCGCCCATCTCGGGCGTGCCTGTGCCAGGAGCGAAGCCCGGATCGAGGCTGTCGACGTCGAAGGACAGGTAGGTGGGCCCGTTGCCCGCGACCTCGCGAGCCCGGGCGATCACCGCGGGAAGCCCGAGTTGCGGCACCTCCTCGGCATGGATCACGGTCATGCCGGACACGTAGGAGAACTCCCACAGGTACTCGGCGCCGCCGCGGATGCCGATCTGGATCGTGCGGGCGGGATCGAGCACGCCGTCGAGCACCGCCTGGCGGAAGGGACCGCCGTGGTGGAACTTCGAGCCCTCGTAGACGCCGCCGGTGTCGCAATGGGCATCGATGTGGATCATGCCGACCGGGCGCGACGCGCCGACCGCCCGCAGCGTCGCGCGGCTGATCGAGTGGTCGCCGCCGACCGCGAGCGGCACCACGCCGGCCTTCACCACGGTCGAGAAGAAGTCCTCGATGTCCTCGTGGCAGCTCTCGAGGGAGAAGCGGCTGCGGAACGGCACGTCGCCGATATCGGCCGCCTTCAGCTCGGCGGCCGGGGTCATGCGCAGGACGTGCTCGTAGGGTCCGACGCGCTCGACCGCCCGCACCGCCCGCGGCCCGTGGCGGGCGCCGGCCCGGTTGGTGACGCCGAGATCCATCGGCACGCCGATCAGCGCCACGTCGAGGCCGCCGAAATCGGGCAGCGTCGCGGCGTCGGGGCGATAGGGCAGGTCGAGGAAGGTCGCGACGTCGGCGAACGGCCATTTCCGTCGGTCGCTCTCGCTGAATTGCTGGCGCGCCGCCTTGGCGAAATCCGGGTCGTCGATGTCGCCGCCGGTCGCGTCGAGGTAGCGGGCGCGAAGGGCCGCGAGCTTGGCCTGATCCATGGAACAATCCGGGAGGAAGGGCCCGTCGGTCGCCGCCGGCCGGGCGCAGCACTCGGGGGGTCGGCTTCCGCGAAGATAGCCCCGGCGCGCCCGGCGTGCCCTCGGCCCGCGCCGCCCGGGCGTGACTGAAGCGCAGGCCGGCCGCGCTGGCAAGCCCGCCCCGACCGCGCCGGGGCCTCGCGACGGGCTTCCGGTCGGCGGCGTTTTCTGCGACGAGGCCCGCATCCCCGCCGCCGCGCCCGCCTTCGCGCGACACCCAGCCCGGAGAGCCGCCACGCATGGGCGAGAACCACGCCGCCGGGTCCGGACCCGCGCCCGCCAGGGCCTGAGCCGATGCGACGTCTCCGGCCCGGGCGCCTCGCCCTCGCGCCGGCCTGGCCCGGCGTGTGGCTTCTGGCCGGCGCCCACCTCCTCGCCTTCGCCGACCGGTTCATCGCCGCCCTGGTCGCCCCGGCGATCAAGGCCGACCTGCGCCTGAGCGACTTCGAGCTCGGCCTCGTCCAGGGCACCGCCTTCGTGGCGGCCTACGCGGTCGCCTCGCTGGCGGCCGGCCCCCTGGTCGACCGGCTCCACCGCCCGCGCCTCATCGCCGCCGGGGTCCTGGTCTGGGGGCTGGCCTCCCTGGCCTGCGGGCTGGCCACCGGCCTCGGGGAGCTGGTCCTCGGCCGCGCGGCCCTGGGCCTCGGCCAGGCGGTCCTCACCCCGGCCGCCCTGGCGCTCATCGCGGCGCGCCAGCCGCGGGACCGGATCGGTCAGGGCGTCTCGCTCTACGTCGCCGGCGCCACCCTGGGCCGGGCGACGGCGCTGGGGCTCGGCGGCGGGCTCCTCGCCCTGCTGCCGGCGACGGTCCCCCTCGGCCCCGGCGCCCCGGTCGCGGCCTGGCGGGTGCTGTTCGCCCTCAGCGTCGTGCCGAACCTCGTCCTCGCCGTCCTTCTCCTGCGCCTGCCCGATCCCGGGCGCGGCGTCGGCCGCCGCCCGGCGCGCCGGCAGGCCCTCACGCCCTGGCTCGCCCGGCATGCCGGGCGCTACGCCGTCCTCGCGGTCGCCGGGATCGCCGTCACCCTGGTGGTGCAGACCACCAACGCCTGGGCGGTGACGCTGCTCGTGCGCCGCTTCGGCCTGTCCCTGCCCTTCGCCGGGATGGTGTTCGGGACGATCGTCGCCGTCGCCGCCCCGCTCGGCCAGGTCGCGGGCGGGCGCCTCCTCGACCGCACGGCCCGGCGCGGCCTGCCAGGCGGGCGGCTGGTGCTCGGCGCGCTCCTCGGCACCCTGCCGCTCGCCGCGACCGTAGGGCTGGCAAACGACCGCGGGCTCGCGCTGACGGCGCTGGTCGCCCTGATCTTCGGCCTCGGCATCGGCTCGGTCGCGACGCTGGCGGGGCTGCAGCTCATGACGCCGCGCGCGCTGCGCGGCCGCGTCACCGCGCCGTTCGTGGCCTGCACGACGCTCGCGGGGTTCGGGCTGGGCCCGCCCCTGGTCGGGCTCCTGGCCGATCGCGTCTTCGGCGAGGCCGGGCTCGGCCGGGCCCTGCTCGCCGCGAGCCTGCCGGCCTACGCGGCCGGGATCATTGCCCTCCTGCTCGGTGCGCGCTACCTCCGCGGACCGGTGGCCGCAAAGGAAGGCGAGCGCCGCTGAGAGGTCGGGGGGCCGAAGCGCCCCGTCCGCTCCGACCAGGGAGCCCCCCGCGCGGCGATGGACACGATCACCCTCGGCCCCGACCTGCCCGCCGCCGACGACGCCTTCGAGGCGTACCGCGCGCTCTACAGCAGCGGCACCGACGTCGATCGCCTGGCGGGCACGTTGCGGACCGAGGTCGTCGCCCACCGGCTGCCGCGCATGCTGGTCTTCGACCGCCGCCTCGCCGGGGTATCGCATGCCCGCGGGCCGCGCCGGGTCGCCCGCGACGGGTTCGACCACGTCACGCTCCACCTGGTGCTGTCCGGGCGCATGATGCTGGAGGTGCCCGGCGCGATCCGGGCGGTCGAGGCCGGCAGCCTCGCGCTGTTCGACCTCACCCGGCCGCAGCGCACCTGGACCGAGGGCGCGCACATCGTCACCGCGTCGATCGCCCGCGACCGCCTCGATCCGGCGGTGATCGACGGGCTCGACCTGCACGGGCTGGTGCTCGGCCCGGGCGCCGCGGGGCTGTCGATCGACTTTCTCCGCTCGCTCGCCGCCCATGCCGCGGGGCTGACGCCGCACCTTGCCGGCATCGCGACCGATTCGCTGTGCCTGCTCCTCGGGGCGACCCTGGCCTCGCTACGCGACCGGGCCGGATCGGTCCCGCCCCCGGTAGCCGCCGGGCGCGCCCGCGCCCGGGCCACCGCGTATATCGACCGGCATCTCGGCGACCGCGACCTCTCGGCCGCGACGGTCGCGGCCGGGATCGGCGTGTCGCGCAGCGTGCTCTACCGCCTGTTCGAGCCGGCGGGCGGGGTCACCCGGTTCGTGCAGCAGCGGCGCGTGGCGCAGCTGCGCCGCTCCCTGTCGCGCCCCGACGAGCACCGCACCGTCGACGAGCTCGCGACCGCGACCGGCTTCACCTCGCCGAGCCATGCCGGACGGCTGTTCCGCGACGCCTTCGGCGTTCCGCCCGGGGAGTACCGGCGCGGCGCGCGCGGCCCTGCCGAGCCGGACCGGGCCGGCCCGCTCCGGCTCGCGCACATCGATCGCGCGGGCGTGCCGCCGCTCGGCTTCATGCCCTGGCACGGCGAATTGATGTGACCGGAATCGAGGGGCCCTGACGGGCGAAGGGCGACCGGCCCCCGCCGGTCGCCCTCGAGATCCGCGGTCCGGCCCGGAGCGCGGAGCGGCCGGGCGGTCTCGCGGGCGATTGTTCCGTGTGCCGCCCCGGACGGGACGGCCCGCGGCCTCAGGCGCGGCGGCGCTTGGCCGGCTTCGCGTCGGCGACCGGCGCCGTCACGACGGCATCCGACGAGGCGCGCTTGGCGGCGGCCGCGACGGTGCGGCCCCGGCCCAGGCCGATGCTCTTCGCCAGCTCGGAGCGCTGCGCGGCGTAGTTGGCGGCGACCATCGGGTAATCGTGCGGCAGGCCCCACTTGCGGCGGTACTCCTCGGGGGAGAGGCCGCGGGTGGAGAGGTGGCGCTTGAGCGACTTGTACTGCTTCCCGTCCTCGAGGCTGATCAGGTAGTCCGGGGTCACCGTCTTCTTGATCGGCATCAGCGGGGTCGGCTTCTCGGCCTCCTTGGCGGCGGGCTGGCCGAGGGACAGGAAGGCGGTGTGCACGGTGCCGATCAGGCCGGCCAGATCGGCGGCCGGAACCGAGTTGTTGGCGACGTAGGCCGACACGACGTCGGCAGCGAGGGCGACGAAGTCGACGTCCTGGACCAGATTTTCTTGCGACACGGATATTCGTCCTAAATCAACGCACCCGATGGACGGGCATGGTGCCGATATCGGGCAGGCCCGCGCAGTTTCAACCCACCGTCGTACGGTCAGCGCGGAATTACCCACAGATGCTTTTTGTAATCGTCCGGAAATGATGTCGCGCAACGGCTTCATCCTGCGCGACAGATGCACCCAAGCCTTGCGCCCGACGACGGCTACTCCCCGGCGGACTCTGCGAATCCCGCCCGGACGGGTGGCGGAGCGCCCGGACCGTCTCGACGACGGTCCGACCTCGATCGGTGCGTGCCGGGCTTTGCGCATGACGGGGGGAGGTTCGGACGCCCGACGGAGCAGGCGGGTGTCCGCGCCGAAAGGCCGAGCGGATTCGCCGCAGGGCCGGGACCGTCATCGGAACGTCATGAGAGGGGCCGACACGCAGGCCATACCGTGACGGACAGGAGCCCCGCCCGATGGATTTCCACCGCCGCTTTACCGTGCTGATGTGCACGCCGGCCTTCGATCCGGACGACCTGGAGGGCGTGCGCGTCAACCAGATCGTGGCGGCGGTCGAGCATCGCGGCTTCGAGGTGGTGCGGGCGCGGCGGGTCGAGGACGCGGCGATCGCGGTCCAGACCGACGCGGCGGTCGGCTGCCTGGTGGTGGACTGGGGCAAGCGCGGCCTCGACGGCAAGGCGGCGGCGCTCATCGACATGATGCGCAAGCGCGGCCTCGAGATGCCGATCGTCATCATGGTCCGGCGCAAGCGGCTCGAGGACATTCCGGTCGAGCTGCTCGACTTCATCGACGGCTACATCTTCCTGGCGGAAGAGACTCCCGAATTCATCGCCCGCGGCCTCGTCAGCCGCGTGACGCAATACGCCGAGACCCTCAAGACCCCGTTCTTCGGCGCGCTGGTCGACTACGCCGAGAAGGGCAACCAGCTCTGGACCTGCCCCGGCCACAACGGCGGCATCTTCTACAACCGCTCGCCGATCGGCCGCATCTTCGTCGAGCACTTGGGCGAGGCGATCTTTCGCGACGACCTCGACAACTCGGTCCTCGATCTCGGCGACCTCCTGACCCACGAGGGCCCGGCCCTCAAGGCGCAGAAGGAAGCGGCCCAGATCTTCGGGGCGGAGAAGACCTACTTCGTGCTCAACGGCACCTCGGCCTCGAACAAGATCGTCCTGTCCTCGCTGGTGGCCGAGGACGACCTGGTGCTGTTCGACCGCAACAACCACAAGGCGGCGCATCACGGCGCGCTGTTCCTCGGCGGCGGCATCCCGATCTTCCTGGAGACCGACCGCAACGCCTACGGGCTGATCGGCCCGATCTTCCACGAGGCGCTGGACGAGGACAAGATCCGCCGGAAGATCCGCGACAACCCGCTGGTCAAGGACAAGGAGGCGTGGCGCAAGGAGCGGCCGTTCCGCGTCGCGGTGATCGAGCAATGCACCTATGACGGCACGATCTACGACGCCCGCGAGATCGTTTCGAAGATCGGCCACCTCTGCGACTACATCCTGTTCGACGAGGCCTGGGCCGGCTTCATGAAGTTCCATCCCCTGTTCCAGGGCCGCTACGCCATGGGGCTGACGGGTCTCGACGAGACCTCGCCCGGCATCATCGCCACCCAATCGACCCACAAGCAGCTCGCGAGCTTCTCCCAGGCCTCGCAGATCCACACCAAGGACGGGCATATCCGCGGCCAGACCCGGCGGGTGGAGCACCGGCGCCTCAACGAGAGCTTCCTCGTCCACGCCTCGACCTCGCCGTTCTACCCCCTCTTCGCCTCCCTCGACGTCGGCGCCCAGATGATGAAGGGGCGCTCCGGCATGATCCTGTGGGACGACACGATCCGGCTCGGCATCGAGTGGCGCAAGAAGGTGCGGGCGATCCGCAAGGAGTTCGAGGAGAACGAGCGCGACCCCAAGCGCCGCTGGTTCTTCGATCCCTTCGTGCCCGACATGGCGACGGGCGCGGGCGCCGCCGAGGTGCCGTGGGAGAGCCTGCCGACCGACGAGCTCGCCTCCGACGCCCGCCACTGGGAGCTGAAGCCCGGGGCCGGCTGGCACGGCTTCACCCATGTCGCGCCGGGCTACGCCATCACCGACCCGAACAAGCTCACGGTGCTCACCCCCGGCTTCGACCGGCAGACCGGCGAGTACACCGAGCACGGCGTGCCGGCGCCGATCGTCGCCCAGTACCTACGCGAGAACCGCATCGTCCCGGAGAAGAACGATCTCAACTCGCTGCTCTTCCTGCTGACGCCGGGCGTCGAATCCTCGAAGGCCGGCACACTGATCTCGGGGTTGGTCGCCTTCAAGCGCCTGCACGACGACAACGTGCTGCTCGAAGAGGCGATGCCGGAATTCGTTCGGCGCCGGCCGCAGCGCTACGGCGGCGTGCGCCTGCGCGACCTCTGCGCCGACTACCACGCCTTCCACCGGCAGGCCGGGACCTCGGGGCTGCAGCGCAAGCAGTTCATGCCCGAGCACCTGCCCGAGATGGTGATGCCGCCGAAGGCCGCGGCCCAGATGCTGACCCGCAACAACGTCGACTTCGTGCCGATCGCGGAAGCCGAGGGGCGCATCGCCACGACCCTGATGCTGGTCTACCCGCCGGGCATCGGCACCGTGCTGCCGGGCGAGCGGCTCGACGAGCGGGCGAAGCCCATGCTCGACTACTTCAAGATGTTCGAGGCCGCCGCCAACCTGTTCCCGGGCTTCGAGGCCGAGATCCAGGGCGTCTACCGCCAGGTCGAGCCGGACGGGCGCATCCGGTTCTACACCTACGTGCTGCGGGAGGGCCGCTGATGGATTCGGCGCCTTCGCAGCCGGGAATCGTGATCCGGCCGTCGACCGATGCGGACGTCGCGGCGATGATCGACATCTACGAGCACCACATCCGCCACGGCGTCGGCGATACCGGCGACTTCGAGGAGGACCGGCTCCGGCCGGACGACCTCAAGCGCCGGCGCAAGAACATGCGCTCGAAGCGCCTGCCCCACCTCGTGGCCGAGCGCCACGGGATGGTGGCGGGCTACGCCTACGCGGTGCCGTTCCGCAAGCGGCCGGCCTACCGCTACACGCTCAAGCACTCGATCTACGTCCATGCCGGCCACCTGCATGCCGGCATCGGCCGGCGCCTGCTTCCGGCGCTGATCGAGGCCTGCGCGGCGGGCGGCTACCGCCAGATGATCGGCTATATCGACGCCGAGAACGAGGCGTCCTTGCGCCTGCACGAGACCTGCGGCTTCACGCGTGTCGGCCACCTGCCGGCCGTGGCCTACCGCCACGGACGCTGGGCCGACAGCGTGATGGTGCAATGCGCGCTCGGCACCGGCGCGTCCGACCAGCCCTCGACCTGGCGCCAGGAGGCGGTGGTGCAGGAGGCCCGGGCGCCGCTGCCGCTGGCATGACGCCCTCGCCGGGGACGGGGCCGATCGCCCCGTCCCGGGGCAAGGCTCACCCTTTCACCACCGGCGTCTTGGCGGTGGGCAGCCCGGCGAGCACCGCCTCGTCGACGTTGAGGTGCGCCCGCACCAGGGCGTGCGGGGTCAGCGCCATCCACTGGTTGAGCGACACGTCGGCGTAGGTCGGGCTGCGGAACAGCTCGAGGAAGCGCAGCGGCGTCGAGCCGGTATTCTCGACGTAATGGCCCATGGCGAACGGCACGTAGCCGACGTCGCCGGCCTGGTAGTCGAAGGTGCGGGCCTTCGATTCGGAGCCGAACACCGTCATCCGGCCCTGGCCCGAGAGGTAGTATTGCCACTCGTCGCCGTTCGGGTGCCAGTGCAGCTCGCGCAAGCCGCCGGGCTCGAGCTCGACGAGGGCCGCCGCGATGGTCTTCGAGGCCGGAAACACCTTCGAGTCGGTGATGCGGACCGAGCCGCCCTTGGTGCGGATCGGCTCCTGCGCCAGCATCCGGTAGCTGAAACCCTCCGGCACCGGCCCGGCGCCGCCGGTCCTGTCGCCGGCGATCGGCCCCGGCATCGGCGCCGGGAAGATGTACTTCTCCTTGTCGGGCAGCCCGGCCAACGCCGATTCCGGCACCCCGAAATTCTTCGCCAGAATGTCGCGCGGGGTATGGGCGAGCCAGTCGGTGATGAGGAAGGTCGAATCCTCCGAGAAGTGCCCGTCGTCGAAGACGAGCAGGAACTCGCAGCCGTCGACCTCGCCCGGCAGGCCCTGGATCGAGTGCGGGATGCCGGAGGGGAAGTACCAGAGGTCGCCCTCGCCCACGTCGTCCACGAAGGTGCGGCCGGCCTGGTCGACCGCCGTGATGCGGGCCCGGCCCTTCAGCATGTAGGCCCACTCGGCCTCCTTGTGCCAATGCATCTCGCGGGCGACGCCGGCCTTGAGCCGCATGTTCACGCCGGCCATCGCGGTCGAGATCGGCAATTCGCGGGTCGTGGTCTGGCGGGCCCAGCCGCCCTCCTCGATCCGCATGTGGCTGTCGGTGAACGACCACTTGAGGTTCGGCATCGTGCCGTGGTCGGTCTTCGGCGGCAGGGTGGTGAAGGGCTCCTCGGCCTGCCGGGCCGGGTTCACCGGCCCGAGGATGTCGGCGCCGTCCTTGCCGCGGATCGGCTGCGGCCCCGACGGGGCGGCCGGAGCCTGCGCTTGGGCAGTGGCGGCGGCGGTGCCGACGAGGCCGGCAGCCGCGGCGGCCAGGGTGTCGCGGCGGGAGATGAGGGTCACGGGCGGTCTCCTGCTCCGGCGGAAACGAGGATTCGGCGCCTCCGCTCGGCACCGGCTCAATCGCGCGCCCGGCCGCGGCGTTCCCTGGGGTCAGGCCTGCGCCGCCGGCATCCCGGGCAGGGCTCCCGCCTGACAGGGCGGCGGCGGCGGGATAGTCTGCCGCCCAACGACGAATGCCGGGAGGACACGGATGGGCGACGATCTGACGGCCGCGGCCGACGCGATCCTGCGGCGCGCGGTGGCCGGCCCCCCCGGGCTCGCCGGCGTGGTCGCGATGGCGACCGACCGGGAGCGGGTCCTCTATGCCGGCGCCGCCGGGCAGCGCGCGCCCGACGCGCCGATGACTCCCGACACGGTGATGGCGATCTTCTCCACCACCAAGGCCGTCACCGCCACCGCCGTACTGCAGCTCGCCGAGGAGGGCCGGCTCGACCTCGACGCCCCGGCTGCCAGTTACGTGCCGGCCTTGGCCGAGATCCAGGTGCTCGAGGGGTTGTCCGAGGACGACACGCCGCGCCTGCGCCCGCCGGCGCGCCCGATCACCACCCGGATGCTGCTCCTGCACACGGCGGGCTTCGGCTACGACATCTTCAACGAGCGCTACGCCCGCCTCCTGCGGGCACGCAAGCAGGCGAGCGTCACCAGCGGCACCCGCGCCGCGCTGATGACCCCGCTGCTGTTCGATCCCGGCGAGTCGTGGGAGTACGGCAGCAGCATCGACTGGGCCGGCCAGGTGGTCGAGGCGGTGACGGGCGAGCGCCTCGGGACGGTGATGCGGGAGCGGATCTTCGCGCCGCTCGGCATGGACTCGACCGGCTTCGTGCTGACGCCCGACATGCGCGGCCGCCTCGCCCGGATGCACCAGCGCGGCGGGGAGGGCGCGTTGACGGAGATCGCCGGCTTCGAGCTGCCACAGGCGCCCGAGGTCGAGATGGGCGGCCACGGGCTCTATTCGACCGCCGAGGACTACCTGCGCTTCGTCCGGATGTGGCTCGACGACGGCGCGGGGCCGCACGGCCCGGTCCTGCGGCCCGAGACGGTCGCGATGGCGGCAACGAACGGCCTCGGGCCGGATCTCAGGATCCGCGCCCTGCCGGGGGTGAAGCGTCACCTCTCGCACGACGCCGAGTTCTTCCCCGGAATGCCGAAATCCTGGGGCCTGAGCTTCATGATCAACGACGAGGAGGCGCCGACCGGGCGCTCCGCCGGCTCGCTCGCCTGGGCGGGCCTCGCCAACCTGTATTTCTGGATCGACCGGACCAGGGGGGTCGGCGGGTTCTGGGGCACGCAGCTCTTCCCATTCGCCGATCCAGCTTCGGTAGAGAATTTCCTGGATTTCGAGACGGCGGTGTACAGGAGCCTGTCCTGACTCCTGCCGGACCCCTGATCCTTCCGTCCACGACCTCATCCTGAGGTGTTGGTCGATCGAAGATCGCCCGGCACCTCGGGATGAGGTTCGCGAGTGGGATAGGATGGGTTTTGGAGCGAACCAGAAGCCCTCACGCCCCGATGAACACCCCGGCGATCGCTGCGCTGGTCAGGTTCGACAGGGTGCCGGCGAGGATCGCCCGCAGGCCGAAGGCCGCAACCTCGGAGCGGCGCTCGGGGACCAGGCTGCCGAAGCTCGCGAGCTGGATCGCGATCGACGACAGGTTGGCGAAGCCGCACAGCGCGAAGCATAGGATCGCGGTGGTCCGGGGGCCGAGCTCGCCGCTCTTCAGGACCGGCGACAGGTTGGCGTAGGCCAGGAACTCGTTGAAGGCGAGCTTCTGGCCGATGGCGCCGCCGACCAGGATCGTCTGGTCCCACGGCACGCCGAGGAGCCAGGCGAGCGGCGCGAGCACGAAGCCGAGCCCGCCCTCGATCGAGGCGCCGGGCATCCCGACGAGGCCGCCCGCATAGGCGACGAGACCGTTCAGCAGCGCGATCAGGCCGACGAAGGCGATCAGCATCGCGCCGACCGCCGCCGCCACCGCGAGGCCCTTCTGGGTGCCGTCGGCGGCGGCCTCGATCACGTTGACGGCCCGGGTCTCGCCGAAGGTGACCTGCATCGTCGTCACCCGGCTCGGCTCGGTCGAGGGGACCAGGATCTTGGCGTAGAGGAGCCCGCCGGGGATCGCCATGAACGAGGCGGCGAGCAGGTAGGGCATTGGCACGCCGAGCGCGGCGTAGCCGGCGAGGATCGAGCCGGCGGTGGAGGCCGCCCCGCTCGTCATCACGGCGAAGAGCTCGGCCCCGGTGAGCAGCGCCAGGAAGGGGCGCAAAGCCACGGCGATCTCGCTCTGGCCGATGAAGATGGTGATGACCGCCGAGAAGGTCTCGATGCGCGAGGTGCCGAGCACCCGCTGCAACGCCGCCCCCAAGCCCCGGGCGAGGGCCTGCATCACACCGAAATGGTAGAGCACCGCGATCAGCGCCGAGACGTAGATGATCTGCGGCAGGACCCGCAGGGCCAGCACGAAGCCGCCGCCGCCGAACAACTCGAACATCTTGGGCTCGACGAGGCCGCCGAACAGGAACGCCACGCCCTTGTCGCCGTAGGACAGGACCGCCTGGACCGCGTCGGCCACGGCGCCGAGGCCCGTGCGGCCGGCGGGCCAGAACAGCACCAGGGCGCCGAGCGTCACCTGCACGGCGAGGGCCGAGAGCACCACCCGCGGCCGGATCGCCCGCCGGTTGGTCGAGAACAGCACCGCGATGGCGATCATCAGCGCGATGCTGGCGGCGGCGTGGATCAGTCTGTCCGGCATCGAGGCTCCCTCTTCGGCAATCGCCGCAGCAAGGGTGATGCCGCATCGTTCAGTGACGGTTCAAGGGCCGGGGGACGAGATGGGGTGCGCCTTCGTCCTGCCCGGAAACCGGGCGACCAGATGCGATCCGCCGCGCAAGGACGCGGTCCGCCACCCACGGGAGGGCAACGCCATGCCGCCGCTCCGCCACCTCGTTCTCGCCCTCGCGGCGCTGGCGAGCCTCGCCGCCGCCGCCCTGCCGGCGGGGGCCGCGCCCGCCGAGCGGCGCATCGCCCTCGTGATCGGCAACGGCGCCTATCCGGGCGGCGCGCTGCCCACCGCCGCCAACGATGCCGGCCTCGTCGCCCAGACGCTGCAGGCGGCGGGGTTCGACGTCGTCGGCGCCCGCGACCTCGACGAGGATTCGCTCCGCCGCACCCTGCGCGACTTCACCGACAAGGCCGCGGCGGCGGGGCCGGACACGGTGGCGTTCCTCTACCTCTCCGGCTCCGGGCTGCAGCTCGCCAACGAGGCCTATTTCGCCCCGGTCGACGCGCGGATCGAGACCGCCAGCGACGTGCCGCTGCGGACCCTGCGGATCTCCGATTACGTCTCGCGCCTCGCCGCCCTGCCGCTCAAGGCGCGCTTCGTGGTGCTGGACGCCGCGCGGGCCTCGCCGTTCCACCTGAAGGGCGATCCGCTCGCCGGCGGCCTGCCCCTGATGGAAGCCGAGCCCGGCAGCCTGATCGCCACCAACGCGGCGCCCGGCACCGTCGGCCCGGCCGAGACCGGCCCCTACGGCGCCTACGCGCTCGCCCTCGTCGAGATGATCCGCGAGGGCGGCCTCGCCCCCGCGGCCCTGTTCGAGCGGGTGCGCCTGCGGGTGGCCGAGACGACCCGCGGCGCCGAGGTGCCGTGGAGCGCCTCCCGCATCGCGGCGCCGTTCGTGTTCCTGGAGCGGGAGGCCGGGGCGCCCTCCCTCGCCGGCTTCGAGCCGCCGCGAAAGCCGCTCGGCGAGATCGGCGCGCGGGAGGCCTACGCCGCCTGCCTCGCCCGCGACACCCTGCCGGCCTACGAGGAGTTCACCGCCGCCTACCCGCGCGATCCGCTGGCCAAGCGCGTGCGGGCGATCATCGCGGCGCGGCGCGAGGCCCTGACCTGGCGCACCAGCGCCATGGCCGACACGCCGGAGGCCTACTGGTCCTACCTCGGCCGCTATCCCCGCGGGCCGCATGCCTGGGATGCCCGTCGCCGCCTCTCGGCATTCGCCGCCGCGCTGGCGCCGCCGCCGGACTACCGCGCCCTCGCGTACGACGTGCCGCCGCCCCCGCCCGACGAGATCGTCTACGTCGAGCGCCCGGCCCTCGTCCTCGACGACCCGGTCTACGCCCTGCCGCCGCCGCCCGTGGTCTTCCTGCCGCCGCGCCCGGTCGTGCTGGTGGAGCTCGCCCCGCCCCCGCCGCCGCCCGTGGCCTACCTGCTGCCGGTGCCGGCCTACGTCCCGGTGCCGACCTACGTGGTCGCCCCGCCCGCCGTGGTGGCCCCGCCGAACCCGGTGCTGTTCCACAACCTCCACGCTCCGGTCGCGGCGGGACCGGAACTCCACGGGGCGCCACCCGGGGGAGCCGGCCTCGCGCCGGTCGCCGGCGCCGCCGTGGGCGCGGCGATCGGCGCCGCGGCAGCCCGCGTCGCCCTGCCGCCCGCCCTCGCCCGGAAGGCCGAGCTTCCGCCCGGCGCTCCGGGACAGATCCCGCGCCGCGACGGGCCGTCTCCCGGCCCGATTCCCGGTACGCCCGCCGCACCGCTCGCCGGTCCTCTTGCCGGCCCGGCTGCCGGCCCGGCTGCCCTGCGGCCGAGCCTGCCCGGGCAGATCGCGCCCGCCGCAGGGCCGCGGCCGGCGCCGAACCCGGCCCAGGCCCTGCCGGGTGCCGGCGGCACGCCGCTGCCCGCCGTCGCCGGACGACCGGGCCTGCCCATCGCCCCGGCCGACGGCCGGGCGGGACTCAACCAGATCCCGCCCGCCGCAGGGCGGGCCGGCACCCAGGCCGGCATGCCGCCCCCGGTGAACCACCCCGGCACGACACCTCCACCCGGGAGTGCCGCCGGCGTTCCGCAAGGGCCTGCGGCCGGCGTGTTACAGGGGCCTGCGGCCGGCTTGACACAGGGCGTACGCCCGCCGGTCACGCCGCTGCGCCCGGTGCAGCCCCTGCGCAGCGCCCAGCCGCAGCGGATGCCGCCCGGGGCGCGACCGACCCTGCCGCCGCAGGCCGGCCCGCCCCCGTCGATGCCGCCCCGGCTCGCCCAGCCCCAGCCGCGCATGGCGCCGCAGCGCATGGCACAGCCGCCCCGCCCGGCCGGCCGGGCGCCGCAAGCCGACGACGCCCTGCGCCGGATGCGGATGGATCAGGCGATCCGCCAGCAGGCCCAGCAGGCTCAGGCGCAAGCCCAGGCGCGCCAGCGGGGCGAGGCGCAGCAGATGATGCAGCGCCAGCAGCAGCAGATGCAGGACGCGATGCGACGCCAGCAGGCCCAGGCGATGCGCCAGCCGCAGATGGCCGCGCCACGCCCCCAGCCGATGGCCCCTCGACCGATGCCGCAGATGCCCCGCCCGGCGCCGCACGGCCCGGGGCCGGGCCACGGCTGCGGCCATCCGGGCGGGCCGCCCTGCCGGTAGGGCCGACCGGGCGCGTGTCCGCTCTCCCGTGCGGGGGCGCGGGTACGCTCCTCCGGCTTGCGAACCGACTCGCTGGCAGCACGCACGCTCTCCCTCCCCGGCCGAGAGGGCGCTCGGCGGAACCCCCTGCCACTCATCCTCCGGGACCGCCCCGCCGCAAACGGGAGCGGACGCGCACGGCCGTCGACCCAAAAACCCTCAGGCCGGCTCTCGACGGCCCGGCGCCTCGCTGCCGCGGATGGCGGCGCCGCGCGGCGCGGGGGGGGTCGTCGAGGATTTCCGCTCGGCGCTCGGCGGGCGGCCGAAATGGTCGACATAGGCCTTCGAGAAGTGCGACGCCGACGAGAAGCCGCATTCGAGCGCGACGGTGAGGAGCGGCATCGCCGTCTGGCGGATCAGGTGGCGGGCGTGGTCGAGGCGCACGTGCAGGTAGTGCTTGGCCGGCGAGCAGCCGAGATACTTGAGGAAAAGCCGTTCGAGCTGGCGCTTCGACAGCCGTACGGTGTCGGCCAGCGCCTGGCTGCCGAGCGGTTCGGCGAAGGTCTCCTCCATCAGGGCCACCACCTGCAGGAGCTTGGGGTGGGCCACGCCGAGCCGCATGCGCAGGTCCATGCGCTGGCGCTCGTCGGCCTCGCGGATGCGGTGGTGGATCAGCTGGTCGGCGACCTCGGAGGCGAGGCCCGGCCCGTGCGCCCGGGCGATGAGCGACAGCATCATGTCGGCCGCCGCGGTCCCGCCGGCGCAGGTGTAGCGGGTGCGGTCGATCTCGAACAGGTCGGAGCCGATCTCCAGCGAATCGTGCTCGGAGGCGAGGCTCGCGAGGTTCTCCCAGTGGATCGTCGCCCGGTAACCGTTGAGAAGCCCCGCCTTGGCCAGCACGTAGGTACCGGTGCAGACCGCCCCGATCGCCGCACCGCGGGACGCGCTGCGGCGCAGGGTGCCCTGGAGCGCGAGGTGGTCGTGGCGGTGGATGTCGAGCCCGCCGCAGACGATGAGCATGTCGAGCCCCTGCGCCTCCTCGAACCGGCCCGTCACCTTGACCTCAACGCCGTTCGAGGCCTCGCAGGTCGACCCGTCCGCCGACCACAGACCATAGCGGTAGAGCTCGCGGCCTGCCGCACGGTTCGCGAGCCGAAGCGGCTCGATCGCCGAGGTGAAGGCGATCATCGAGAACTGCGCCACCAGCATGAAGCCGACCGAGGTCGTCTCCACCACCTCCGCGGTCCCGTGTCCGGCCTGTTCCATCGCCCGCGCTCCGGTCCTCTGCATCACTTCCGCTCCGGCGAAGCGAGACTCGTTCCAGGTTACCCGATCCCGCGGGGAATCGCAGCCGGGCGGCGCGGCCCTGCACCGGCGTCGCAAATCTCAAACTCGCGGTCGCCGTCGAGAAAGCCCGGCCGGGGCGTGCGGCCGATGATCCCTCAACACAGCGAGGCTGACCGATGCGCCGCTTTTCCCTCACGTCGCTGCTCTCCGAATCCCTGAAGGGACACCAGGGCTGGGGCCGCCAGTGGCGGGATCCGCAGCCCAAGGCGGAGTACGACGTCGTCATCGTCGGCGGCGGCGGGCACGGCCTCGCCACGGCCTACTACCTCGCCACCGTGCACGGCATCACCAACGTGGCGGTGCTGGAGAAGGGCTGGATCGGCGGCGGCAACACCGGCCGCAACACCACGATCATCCGCTCCAACTACCTCTACGACGAGAGCGCCGCGCTCTACGAGCACGCCCTCAAGCTGTGGGAGGGCCTGTCGCAGGAGCTGAACTACAACGTGATGTTCTCGCAGCGCGGCGTCCTGATGCTCGCGCACAACATCCACGACGTCCAGAGCTTCAAGCGCCACGTCTACGCCAACCGCCTCAACGGCATCGACAACGAGTGGCTGTCGAAGGAAGAGTGCAAGGAGTTCTGTCCGCCGATCGAGATCTCGGACAAGCTCCGTTACCCCGTCCTCGGCGGCGCGCTGCAGCGCCGGGCCGGCACCGCCCGCCACGACGCGGTGGCCTGGGGCTACGCCCGCGGCGCCGATGCCCGCGGGGTCGACATCATCCAGAACTGCGAGGTCAAGGGCATCCGCCGCGACGCCTCCGGGGCGGCGATCGGCGTCGAGACGACCCGCGGCTTCATCAAGGCCGGGCGCATCGGCGTGGTGGCGGCCGGCCACACCTCGACCGTGATGGCGATGGCCGACGTGCGCATGCCGCTCGAGAGCTACCCGCTCCAGGCCCTGGTCTCGGAGCCGGTCAAGCCCGTCTTCCCCTGCGTGGTGATGTCGAACGCGGTCCACGCCTACATCTCGCAGTCGGACAAGGGCGAGCTGGTCATCGGCGCCGGCACCGACCAGTACACGTCCTACAGCCAGCAGGGCGGTCTCCACATCACCACCCACACGCTCGACGCGATCTGCGAGCTGTTTCCGCAATTCACCCGGATGCGGATGCTGCGCTCCTGGGGCGGCATCGTCGACGTGACGCCGGACCGTTCGCCGATCATCGGCAAGACCCCGGTCCGGAACCTGTTCGTCAATTGCGGCTGGGGCACCGGCGGCTTCAAGGCGACCCCGGGCTCGGGCCACGTCTTCGCCCACACGCTCGCCACCGGCACGCCGCACGCGATCAACGCGCCCTTCACCCTGGAGCGCTTCCGCACCGGGCGCCTGATCGACGAGGCCGCGGCCGCCGCCGTCGCGCATTGAGGCGGGCCCGGGCGGCGACGCCCGGCGCCCCCCCCACACACCCGAGACGCGACGCCCCTCCCCCTCCTTCTTCCGCCGCCACGAGGCGCCCGATGCTGCTGATCGCCTGTCCCCATTGCGGCAACCGACCCGAGACCGAGTTCCGGTGCGGCGGCCAAGCCCACATCGCCCGCCCCGTCGATCCGGCCGCCCTCGACGACCTCTCCTGGAGCGAGCACCTCTTCGTCCGGTCGAACCCCCGCGGCGTGCACGCCGAGCGGTGGTGCCACAGCCACGGCTGCGGGCGCTGGTTCAACGCGCTGCGCGACACCGTGAGCGACCGCTTCCTCGAGACCTACCCGGCGGGGGCGCAGCCGACCCGATCGTCCGACGTCGCCTCCCCGGAGGTCCCCGCAACCGTGACCCAGTCCACCGTGACGCAAGCGAGGGCGTGATGGCACAGCCGTTCAGAACCTCCCGGGGCGGCCGCATCGACCGCGCACGCCCGATCCGCTTCTCGTTCAACGGCCGCTCCGTCGAGGGCTACCACGGCGACACCGTCGCCTCGGCGCTCCTGGCCAACGGCATCCACCTCGTCGGGCGCTCGTTCAAGTACCACCGGCCGCGGGGCATCCTGAGCCACGGGCCCGACGAACCGAGCGCGCTGCTCTCGGTCGATCGCGGCCCGGGCCGGGTCGATCCGAACAACCGCGCCTCGGTGGTCGAGGCGCGCGACGGGCTCAAGACCCTGTCGCAGAACCACTGGCCCTCGCTCGAGGTCGATGTCGGCGAGGTCAACGACCTCCTGTCCCCGGTCTTCGTCGCCGGCTTCTACTACAAGACCTTCATGTGGCCCCGGAAGTTCTGGGACAAGGTCTACGAGCCGTTCATCCGCGCGGCCGCCGGCCTCGGCAAGGCGCCGGTGGCGGCCGATCCCGACCGCTACGCCAACCGCCACGCCCATTGCGACGTGCTGGTGGTCGGCGCCGGCCCCGCGGGCCTCGCGGCGGCCCTGGCGGCGGCGCGCACCGGCAAGCGGGTGATCCTCGCCGACGAGGGCCCCGAGCCCGGCGGCTCGCTCCTGCACGACCTGACCTCGCAGATCGACGGGCGGCCCGCCGCCGCCTGGCTCGCCGAGACCCTTGCCGATCTCGACGCGCGCGAGAACGTCATCCTGCTGCCGCGCACCACCGCCTTCGGCTACTACAACCACAACCACGTCGCGCTCGCCGAGCGCATCACCGACCACCTGCCGGCGGGCGGCGGGCAGGCCCCGCGCGAGCGGCTGTGGCAGGTGCGGGCCGGCGAGGTGGTGCTGGCCGGCGGCGCGCACGAGCGGCCCCTGGTCTTTTCCGACAACGACCGGCCGGGCGTGATGCTGGCCGAGAGCGTGCGGGTCTTCGCCAACCGCTACGGCGTGCTGCCGGGCCGGCGCATCGTGTTCGCGACGACCGGCGCCTCGGCCTACCGGGCCGCGCTCGACGCCAGGGCGGCCGGCGCCGAGGTCACCCTCGTCGACCTGCGGCTCGAGGCCGATTGCGGGGCGGAGCCGGCGGAGCTGCGTGCGGCCGGGATCGAGGTCCTGACCGGCCACACCGTGCTCGGCGCCAAGGGCCGCAAGCGCGTGACCGGGCTCGTCGTCGCGCCGATCGGCCCGGAGGGGCGCATCGGCGCCTCCCGCCTCCTGTCCTGCGACTGCGTCGGCATGTCGGGCGGCTGGACGCCGGCCGTGCACCTGTTCTCGCAATCCCGCGGCAAGCTCGTCTACGAGCCCGGCCTCGACGCCTTCGTGCCCGGCACCTCGGCGCAGGCCGAGCGCTCGGCGGGCGCGGCGAAGGGCACCTACGATCTCGCCGCCTGCCTGGCCGAGGGCGACGCGGCGGGGGCCGAGGCCGCGGGCTCGGAGGAGCGGCGCGCCCTCGCGGCGACGCCGACCGCGACCGGCTTCCAGCCGGTGCGGGTGATGCCCACGAACGCCGACCCGACCAAGGTCCGGGCCTTCGTCGACTTCCAGAACGACGTCACCGCCAAGGACATCAAGCTCGCGGTGCGCGAGGGCTTCCACTCGATCGAACACGTCAAGCGGTACACCACGACCGGCATGGCGACCGACCAGGGCAAGACCTCGAACATGAACGCGCTCGGCATCGTCGCCGGGCAGCTCGACAAGACCCTGCCGGGGGTCGGCACCACGACCTTCCGGCCGCCCTACACCCCCGTCACCTTCGGCACCCTGGTCGGCCCGGCGCGCCACGCCCTGTTCGACCCGATCCGCACCACGCCGATCCACGGCTGGGCCGAGGCCCACGGCGCCCTGTTCGAGAACGTCGCCCTGTGGCGGCGCGCCTGGTACTTCCCCAAGCCGGGCGAGGACCTGCACGCGGCGGTGGCCCGCGAGTGCAAGGCGGTGCGCGAGGGCGTCGGCATCTTCGACGCCTCGACGCTCGGCAAGATCGAGATCGTCGGCCCGGACGCGGCCGAGTTCATGAACCGGATGTACATCAACCCCTGGGCCAAGCTCGAACCCGGCCGCTGCCGCTACGGGCTGATGCTCAAGGAGGACGGCTACATCCTCGACGACGGCGTCGTCGCCCGGGTCTCGCCCGAGTGCTTCCACGTCACCACCACGACCGGCGGCGCCGCCCGGGTGCTCGCCCACATGGAGGACTACCTCCAGACCGAGTGGCCTGACCTCGACGTCTTCCTGACCTCGACCACCGAGCAATGGGCGGTCATCGCCCTCCAGGGCCCGAAGGCCCGCGCGGTGATCGAATCCCTGGTGGAGGGGATCGACCTGTCGCCGCAGGCCTTCCCCCACATGGCGATGCGCACCGGCACGATCTGCGGCGTGCCGACCCGGCTCTTTCGTGTGTCGTTCACCGGCGAGCTCGGCTTCGAGATCAACGTGCCCTCCGACCAGGCGCTCGCGGTCTGGGAGGCGATCATGGAGGCCGGCCGGCCGCACGGGATCACCCCCTACGGCACCGAGACGATGCACGTCCTGCGCGCCGAGAAGGGCTACATCATCGTCGGCCAGGAGACCGACGGCACGGTCACGCCGGACGACGTGGGCCTGGCCGGCATGATCGCCAAGGCGAAGAAGGACTTCGTCGGCAAGCGCTCCCTCGCGCGGCCCGACGTGGTCGCGACTGGCCGCAAGCAGCTGATCGGCCTCGTCACCGACGACCCGAAGGTCGTCCTCGACGAGGGCGCCCAGATCGTCGCCGATCCGGGCCAGCCGATCCCGATGCGGATGCTCGGCCACGTCACGTCGAGCTACTGGAGCGCCAATTGCAACCGCTCCATCGCCCTCGCCCTCGTGGCGGACGGCCGCGACCTCATGGGGCGGACGCTCCACGTCACGACCCCGGACGGCTTCACCACCGCCACGGTGGCCGAGCCGGTATTCCTCGATCCCAAGGGGGAGCGCATCAATGCTTGAGGTCCGCTACCGCACCGCCCGCACCCTGCCGCTCGGGCGCCCGGTGGCGCCCGCCCTGCCCCGCGGCGGCATCCTGATCCAGCCGGCCGAGGCCGAGGCGCGGTTCTCCCTGCGCCTGCGCGGGCCCCTCTCGCCCGGCGGCTTCCCCCTCGACCGGCCGATCAACACGGTGACGGGCGACGACCGGCGCTGGGTGGCGCGGCTCGGGCCCGACGAGTGGCTGATCGGGATGCCGGAGGGCGAGGCCGACCTCCTCGCCGAGGCCGCGGCCGCCGACCTCCGGGGCCGCGCCCACTCGCTCGTCGACATCTCGCACCGCAACGTCGGCATCGACGTCACCGGCGCGCTGGCGGCGGACGTCCTCAACGCCGGCTGCCCCCTCGATCTCGGCGACGCCGCCTTTCCGCCGGGCAGCGCGACCCGCACCCTGCTCGGCAAGGCCGAGATCGTGCTCATCCGCCATGCCGGCGCGGTGCCGTCCTACCGGGTCGAGTGCTGGCGCTCGTTCGCGACCTACGTGCACGGCTTCCTCCAGGAGGCCGCCATCGCGGCCGGCTTCCTCCAAGAGGCCGCCATCGCGGCCCAGCCGGTGGAGCGGGTCCCCGCCCGATGATCAGCGCCTTCGATCTGTTCAAGATCGGCATCGGCCCGTCGAGCTCGCACACGATCGGCCCGATGGTCGCCGCGCGCCGCTTCCGCGAGCGCGTGGCGGCCCTGCCCGGCGCGGCGCGGGTCACCGCGGAGATCTTCGGGTCGCTGGCCTGGACCGGGCGCGGCCACGCCACCGACGTGGCGATCTTCCTGGGGCTTCTCGGGCACGAGCCCGCCACCGTCGATCCCGACCGGGTGACGGAGTACACCGGAATCCTTGCGGAGACCGGCGACATCGGGCTGCCGGGGCTCGTCTTCGAGCCCGCCCGCGACCTCGCGCTCAACTTCACCGAAGTGCTGCCGCGCCACACCAACGGGATGCGGTTCCGCGCCTTCGACGCGGCGGGCGCCCTCCTCGACGAGGTGGTGTGCTACTCGGTCGGCGGCGGCTTCGTCGAGGAGGAGGGCGAGGCCGGCCCGGCGGGGATCGAGGCCGCTCCGGTTCCCTACCCGTTCGACAGCGGGGCCGACCTCCTGCGGATCTGCGCCGAGACCGGCCTGTCGATCCCGCAGGTCCAGATGGCCAACGAGCGCGCCCTGCGCGGCCAGGGAGAGATCGAGGACGGGCTCGACGCGATCCGCGACGCGATGCTCGCCTGCATCGCCCGCGGCCTGCGGATGGACGGGGAGCTGCCCGGCGGCCTCAAGGTGCGCCGGCGCGCCCGCCGCCTGCACGAGACGCTGGAGGCCAAGAAGCTCGCCAACAGCCGGCCGGCCCACGAGATCATGGACTGGATCGGCCTGTTCGCGCTCGCGGTGAACGAGGAGAACGCCTCGGGCGGGCGCGTGGTCACGGCCCCGACCAACGGGGCGGCCGGGATCGTGCCGGCGGTCCTGCGCTACATCGTCGATTTCTGCCCGGACTGGAGCGAGGCCCGCGGCCGCGACTACCTGCTCGCGGCGGCCGCGATCGGCGGGCTGATCAAGCGCCGCGCCTCGATCTCGGGCGCCGAGGTCGGCTGCCAGGGCGAGGTCGGCTCGGCCGCCGCCATGGCGGCGGCGGGGCTCGCCGCGGTCCTGGGCGGCTGCCCGCGCCAGGTGGCGAACGCCGCCGAGATCGCGATGGAGCACCATCTCGGCATGACCTGCGACCCGATCGGCGGCCTCGTCCAGATCCCCTGCATCGAGCGCAACGCCTTCGGGGCCAACAAGGCGGTGGCGGCGGCCTCCCTGGCGCTGCACGGCGACGGGGTGCACTTCGTCAGCCTCGACCAGGTCATCGAGACGATGCGCCAGACCGGCCACGACATGCAGGACAAGTACAAGGAGACCTCGCTGGGCGGGCTGGCGGTCAACGTCTCGGCGTGCTGATCGAAGGTCTGCTCGATCGGTCGCGACACGGATGGAGCATCCCCTCTCCCGAGTGGCCTTGCAGAGTCACACGACGCCTCTGAAGGCCGGCCCCTTGGAACGGAGGGCGCTTTCCCCTCCCCACGACTTGCAGCGATACCGGGCAAGCCCGGGAGCGCCTGGGGAGGAGAGGCGTGCTCCCTTGAAACGCGCACGCACCCGGACTGAGCTGTGTGAGTGCGACAGACCCGCCGCGGGGAGAGGGAATGCCTGTGCTCCTCCCGTCTCGGACCACGACACTGGTTCTGGCCGGGCTCCCCGGCTCATCGGCGGCCAGCCCTTTCCCGGATCTCCTCGCGCTGACGCTCCAGTCGTCCGGGAAAGGGGTTCGAGCCTTCAGGGAACCCGGCATCCACGTTCGTCGGTGTCGTGGACCGTGGTCTCGGAGATTTCCCCGGACTGCCTCGCCCTCGTCGCGAGGAGCCGGAAGGAGGGGCGCACCGAGCCGTGCGCGCGCTCTTCGTCCGCCCCCACGATTCGACGCCTCAGGCCGCCGCCTCGTCCCCCGTCCCGCCCGGCAACCCGAACGGCTCCGGCGCATGCCCCTCGGCCCGCAGGGCGGCCAGCAGGTCGGCGGGGGTCAGCGAGAGGGTGCGGTCGTTCACCAGCGGGTGGACGTTGATCCGCGCCTCGGCGAGCAGCGCATCCTGGATGAACACCTTCACGGCGCCTGGCGCAGCGTTGAGGGCGGCGAGCGGCGAGACGGCGCCGCTCTCGACGCCGAGCTGCTCGCGCAGGGCGTCCGCGCTGGCGAAGGACAGACCGCCGCGGGCGCCGAGAACCGACCGGAAGCCCTTGAGGTCGACCTGCGCGTCGTGGTGCAGCGTGACCAGGAAGTAGGTCTTCTTCCCGTCGCGCAGGAAGAGGTTCTTGGTATGCGCGCCCGCGATGTCGCCGCAGGCCGCCATCATCGCCTCGACGGTCAGGACCGGCGGGTGCTCGTAGAGCGTGTAGGGGATGGCGCGCTCGCGCAGGCGCGCCAGGAGGTCGTCCGAGGTCAGGGGCATGGTCGGTCTCATCGTGGATCGTCGGTGGGACGGGGTGCGGCGAGCACGCCGACCTGACGCAGATAAGCGAGAATCTCGCGCGCCGCCTCGTCGGGATCGGGCTGCACCAGGAGGCGACCGCCGGCCGAGGCCCCCGCCTCCCCGGTCGCCGCCTTCAGGCGCTCGGCCGCCGAGCCGCCGGCGGGTGCGCCCTTCACCAGCTTCGGCCGGCGGCGATAGGGCCGTTCCTCGATCGCCGGGAGGGCGCCCGCCTCCGCGGCGAGCCCCGGCGACACCTCGACCGGCGCGACCGCGACGGGCTCGAGCGCACCGCGGCGCGCCCGGCCATACGCGTAGGCGAGCGGCGCCGGTGCGTCGGGATGCACCGTCGCCAGGACGGGACCGCCGACGATCACCCGCCGCCGGGCGCCGCGGCCGAGGCTCTGGTCGAGGCTCAGCCGGCCCGCCGCCGCGGGGGCGAGGCCGATGACGTCGGGGATCAGCGGAAGGCCGAGCGCCTCGGCCAGCCCGTAGGGCACGAGCCCGGTCTCGGGCCCGCCCTGCCCGCGCCGTCCGGCGAGGATCAGGTCGGGCGCGAGCGCCGCCAGGCGCGCGGCGAGCGACGGCACCGGATCGGCCTCGGCGGCGACGGTCAGGTGCTCGATCCGGGCAAGCCCCTGGCCCAGGCCCTCGGCCACCGCGGCGACGTCGGGGCCGGCATGGAGACCGACGACCTCGTGCACCTCGCCGAGCCCGACGGCGAGGCGGATGGCTTGCGCCTCCAGCCGGGGCAGGACGGGGACGCCGGAGACCGGATGACGGCCGGCCGAGAGGAGAACCGCGAGTCTCATGGGGCGTCTCCCGTCGGGCCGGCGTCCTGCGCCAGGAGCCGCAGCAGGGCCGGCATGACGGCTTGCGCGTCCTGCACGATGGCGAGGCCGGCGCGCTCGATCATCGCCGCGTGCAGGTCGGTGTTGACCGCGACCACGTACTCGCAGCCCGCGACGCCCTGCAGGTGCTGGGGGGCGCCCGAGATGCCGAGCGCGACGTAGCAGGTCGCGGCGAGCACGGTGCCCGACGCGCCGACCTGGCTCGATCGCGGCATCAGCCCGGCATCGCACAGGACCCGGCTCGCGCCCGGCGTCGCGTGCAGGGCCGCGACGACCTCCCGGAAGGTCGCCAGGTCGGTGACGCCGCTGCCGGCGGCCGCGACGAAGCTCGCCAGACCGAGGGGCACCGTGGCGGGATCGGCGGGAATCGTCGTCGCCGACAGGATCGCGGGCCCCGTGCCGGCCGGTGTCTCGACGCGGACCGGGATCTCCCGCGCCTCGCGCGGCGGTCCGGCATACTCGGCCACCGCGTCGGCCGCGAGCGTGGCGAGGAGCCCCGGCGCCGTCCGCTGCTCGACGCGGCGCCCCCGCGCCGGACGGGCGAGCGCCCCGGCGGCGACGCTCTCCACGTCGGAAAACAGCGGCTGGCGCAGCCGCACCGCGACGCGCCGGGCGAGGTCGCCGCCGTCGGGGGATTCGGGAAACAGGACGTGGCGGGGCCGGAGGTCCGCGATCGCCGCCGCGACCCGGGCCGCCCGGCCCGCGGGATCGTAGCCCCCAGGATCGCAGTCCCGGGAATCGCCGCCGTCCGGGTCGTCGAGCCGGACCAGGCGGTCGGCGCCGGCCGGCCCGCTCCCCTCGCAGGTCCAGGGCGCCAGGAGCGCCACGCCGCCCTCGCGGCCGGCGAGCACGCGGGCGGCTCCGAGGACCTGGCGGTCGTGGGGCGAGAGCCGGCCCCCCGCCGCGTCGGGCACGACCAAGACCAGGAAAGCCGGCGCGTCGAGGACGACGACCGTCGGTACCGGGGCCTGCACCGCGCGCGGCGCCTCGTGGACGGGTCCCGCCTCGGGCCGCGCGACCTGGCTCAGGTCGTAGCGCGGGCGCAGCATGCCCGGCACGCGCTGGCCGTCGCGCTCGCGCCGGGGGTCGCGGCGCGGCCGCCCGCCGTCCCGGCGGACGGTCCGGTCGAGGCGGGGGCGGGTCCCCTCCCCGGGGGCGACGAGGAGTGCGGCGCGCTCGGCACGGGGGTCGCGGCGCGGGCGGGTCATCGTCCCGCCTCCACCGCCTGGAGCAGCAGCTCGGCGATGTCGCGGATCTCGGCCTTGCGGTCGGGCACGCCCTCCAGCATCGCCGTGCAGGACGGACAGGCGACCGCGACGATGCCGGCCCCGGTCTCCGCAGCCTGCGCCATGCGCAGGTCCGGGATCCGGCGCTCGCCCGGCACGTCGCTCACCGGCGCGCCGCCGCCGCCGCCGCAGCACATCGCCCGGCGGCCCGAACGGGCCATCTCGACCCGCGAGACGCCGATCGCGTCGAGGACGGCGCGGGGCGCCTCGGTCTCCCCGTTGTAGCGGGCGAGGTAGCAGGGGTCGTGGTAGGTCACCGAGACGTCGGCCAGGCGGCCCGGGGTCAGGCGCCCGGCGCGGATCAGCTCGAGCAGGAAGGCGGTGTGGTGCACCACCGCGTAGTGGCCGCCGAAGGCCGGGTACTCGTTGCGCAGGGCGTGGAGCGCGTGCGGATCGGCGGTGACGATGCGGCCGAAATCGTGGGCGGCCAGGGTCGCGATGTTGGCCCTGGCGAGGGCCTGGAAGGTCGCCTCGTCGCCGAGGCGCCGGGCGAGGTCGCCGGTATCGCGCTCCTCGGGACCGAGCACCGCGAAATCGACGCCGGCCTGCCGCAGGAGCCGCACCAGGGCGCGCAGGCTGCGGCCGTAGCGCAGGTCGTAGGCGCCCTCGCCGAGCCACAGCAGCACGTCCGCCCGCCCGCGGGGCGCCAGCACCGGCAGGTCGAGGCCGGCGGCAAAATCGGTGCGGGCGGCGAGCGGGCGTCCGCCGGCCTCGCCGGCCTGGCGCAGCTCGGTCACCGGGCCGACCGCCTTCTCGGGCAGGGCCCCGAGTTCGAGGGTCTGGTTGCGGCGCAAGGCGACCACGGCGTCGACATGCTCGATCATCATCGGGCATTCCTCGACGCAGGCCCGGCAGGTGGTGCAGGACCACAGCGTGTCGGGGTGGATCCGGGCCTCGGGCCCGACGAGTTCGATCAGCGCCCCGCGCCCGCCCCGCGCGTCCCGGCCGCCCGGATAGGGCGCGCCGGCATAGGCGGGTTCCGCTGGCGAGAGCCCGGCGACGAGGTCCTGGATCAGCTTCTTCGGGTTCAGGGGCTGGCCCGCCGCGAAGGCCGGGCAGGCGGTCTCGCAACGCCCGCAGCTGACGCAGGCGTCGTAGGACAGGAGCCGGTTCCAGGTGAAGTCCGCCGGCATCTCGGCGCCGAGGCGGGGCGCGTCGAGATCGAGGGGCTGGAGCGCGGTGTCGGGGCGGCCCGCGAAGCGGCCGGGCCGGGGATGGGCGACGAGGTGGAGCGCGCCGGCCGCGGCGTGGCGCATCGGCCCGTGCCGCACCTCGAAGGCCAGGCCGAGCCCGCCGGCGGCCGCCAGCGCCAGGGTGAAGGGGAGCGCGATCGCGCCGGCGCCGAGGGCCAGCAGCAGGGCGGTGAGCGTGCCGCCGAGGGCGTAGGCGAGGAGCAGGACCGGCAGGATCTGGAACCGCCCGGCGGAGAGGCGGGGCTTCTTCACCGGGTAGCGCCGCGCCCCGACCATCAGGGAACCCGCCGCCATGACCCCGAAGGCCGCCGCGACGACGCCCCAGTAGGGCCGGAAGCCGCCGAGCGGTGGCAGGATCGCGAGCGCCGTCAGGAGCGAGGCCGCCAGCATCCCGCCGGCCACGACCGCGTGCATCCGCGAGGCGTAGCCGTCCCGTGCGACGACGTGGTGGACGTCGACGAGGTAGCGCCGCGGCAGGCTGGCGAGGCCGGAGAGCCACGGCACGGAGGCGGCGGCCCCGGCCCGCCAGAGGGCGGCGCGGCGCAGGACCTGGACGAGGGCGAGCGCCGCCATCGCCCAGACGAGGCCGGGGAACACCGTGGTCAACGAGACGGGGCTGGTCATGCCATGTCGTCCGGGAGCGGGCGGCGGGATCGGGGTGAGCGGGAGCCGAGCGGCGTCAGAGGTCCTTGCACAGCCTCAGGGCGTCGTAGATCGCCGCATGGATGTTGCGGCCGGCCACCGCGTCGCCGATCCGGTACAGGGCGTAGCCCTGGGACAGGTCGTAGGGCTGGGGCTCGCCGCGCAGCATCGCGTCCTGGTCGGTCTGGCCGCGATTGACGGACGAGGCCTTCAGCGCCCGGTAGAGTTCGTCCACCGGCAGGGTGCCGTGATCGACCACGATCCGGTCGACGAGGCGCTCCTCCTCGGCATCCGTCATGGTGTTGCGCAAAGCCGCGACGAAGCGGTTGCCCTCGGGGTAGATCTCGATCAGCTCCATGTTCGGCGTCATCACGACGCCGAGCTTGTAGAGCTCGCGCAGGTGGATCGGCTGGTTGGTGGTGCCGACCTCCTCGGCCACCATCCGGTCGTGGGTGGCGACCTCGACGAGGCAGCCGCGCTTGGCGAGAAGCTCGGCCACCGACGAGGCGTTGTGCTGGCCCATCTCGTCGTAGAGCAGGACCGAGCCGGTCGGCTCGACCGCGCCCGACAGCACCTCGGCGGTGGTGACCGCGTGCTGCCCGGCGCCCTTGGCGTGGCCGCGGAACGGGGTGCCGCCGGTCGCCACGATGACGACGTCGGGTTTCTCGGCGAGGACCGCCGCCTCGGTCGCCTCGGTGTTGAGCCGCAGGTCCACCCCGAGCTTCGTGACCTGCGCGACGAGCCAGCGCGGGATGCCCGACATCGCCTCGCGCCAGCCGGCCTTGGCCGCGAGCCCGATCTGGCCGCCGGCCTGGCCGCTCTTCTCGAACAGCAGCACGGCATGGCCGCGCTCGGCGCAGACCCGGGCCGCCTCGAGCCCGCCGGGCCCGGCGCCGATCACCACGACGCGCCGGCGCACATCCGCCTTGCGGATCTCGTGCGGCATCGTCGCCTCGCGGCCGGTGGCGGCGTTCTGGATGCAGAGCGCGTCGCCGCCGACATAGATCCGGTCGATGCAATAGCCCGCACCCACGCATTGGCGGATGTCGTCGGCCCGCCCCTCGGAGAGCTTCTTCACCAGATGCGGGTCGGCGATGTGGGCGCGGGTCATCGCCACCATGTCGACATGGCCGTCGGCGACGGCGCGGGCCGCGGTGGCGAGATCGGTGACGCGCTGGGCATGGAACACCGGCACGTCGACCTCGCGCTTGATCGCGCTCGGCAGGAACAGGAACGGCGCCACCGGGAACGACATGTTGGGCAGCGAGATCGCATGGGCGATGTGGTCGCGCGCCTGGCCGCCGAGCACGTTGAGGAAGTCGACGAGGCCGCGCCTGGCGTACTCGGTGGCGATCGCCAGGCAATCCTCCTGGCTGAGGCCGTCGGCGATCATCTCGTCGCCGGACATGCGGATGCCGATGACGTAGTCGTCGCCGGCCTCGGCCCGCATCGCCTCCAGCACCTCGATGCCGAAGCGCATCCGGTTCTCCAGGCTGCCGCCGTACTTGTCGGTGCGCTGGTTGACGCTGGGCGACCAGAACTGGTCGATCAGGTGGCCGTGCGCCGCCGAGACCTCGCAGCCGTCGAGCCCGCCCTCGCGGCAGCGGCGCGCGGCCTGCGCGAAGCTCTTCACCACCCGGGCGATGTCCTCCTCCTCCATCTCCTTGGGGATGGTCCGGGAGGCCGGCTCGCGCCGGGGCGAGGGCGAGACCGTGGGGAGCCAGTGCTCGGTGTCCCACTTGGTGCGCCGGCCCATATGGGTGAGCTGGATCATCAGCTTGCCGCCGTGCTCGTGCACCCGGTCGGCGAACTGGCGGAAATACGGGATCACCGAATCGTCGGCGACCGAGATCTGGTTCCAGGGCGCGGCCGGGCTGTCGGGCGCGACCGAGGACGAGCCGCCGAACATGGTGAGCCCGATGCCGCCCTTCGCCTTCTCGGCGTGGTAGAGCTGGTAGCGCTCCTGCGGCTTGCCGTCTCGGCCGTAGCCCGGCGCGTGGCTGGTGGACATCACCCGGTTGCGGATGGTGAGGCCCTTGATGGTGAGGGGCTTCAGAAGCGCGTCGGCATTGGCGATCACGGGACGACTCCCGAAGGCTCTGGCGAGGAATTTTGGGCGAGGAACGGGAGCTCGCGGCGGGGAACGGGGCGCGGCGCGGGCCGGCACCCGCCCCTCAGCGCTCGACGACGAGATCGCTCGTGGGCTTGGAGCAGCACAGCAGCGCCATGCCGGCGTCGATCTCGCGCTGGCGGATGCCGCCCGCATGGGCCATCACAACCGTGCCGGAGGTGACCTTGGACTTGCAGGTGCCGCACAGGCCCTTGGCGCAGGACGAGGGCAGCCGGATCCCGGCCCTGCGGGCGGCGTCGAGCACCGTCGAATCCTCCGGGCAGTCGAGCACCCGGCGGGTCTTGGCGAACTCGACCCGGAAGGTCCGGACGACCGGCGCGGCAAGCGGCTGGTCCCGGGCCTCGGCGTCGAGGGCCTGCTCGGCCTGCGCCGCCGCCGCGCGGTCGGCCTCGGGCAACGCGCCGAAGTCGAAGCTCTCCTCGTGGTGGCGGGCCATGTCGAAGCCGGCCTCGGAGAGCATCGCGCGGACCGCCGCCATGTAGGGGGCGGGACCGCAGACGAAGACCTCGCGCTCGAGGAAGTCCGGCACCGCCTCGCGCAGGATCGCCGGCGACAGCCGCCCCTTCGGTCCGGCCCACACCTCGTCGGGCGCGTCGGCCTCGCAGATCGCGTGGAGACGGAAGGCCGGGTCGAGGCGGGCCATCGTCTCCAGTTCGCCGCGGAAGACGATGTCGGCGGGCGTGCGGGCGGAGTGGACGAAGGCGACGTCGCGGCTCTCGCCGAGATCGTGGAAGGTGCGCGCCATCGCCATCATCGGGGTGACGCCGCTGCCGCCCGAGAGCAGCAGGTATTTCGGCGCCGGATGGGCAAAGCAGGTGAACTCGCCCATCGGCCCGAGCGCCCGCACGGTGTCGCCGGGCTTCAGCGCGTCGTGCAGCCAGTTCGAGACCGGCCCGCCCGGCACGCGCTTCACGGTGATCGACACGGCGTGCGGCCGGGTCGGCGCCGAGGAGAGGGTGTAGCAGCGATGAACCGTCTCGCCGCCGATCTCGAAGGCGAAGGTCAGGAACTGGCCCGGCGCGTAGGCGTAGCGCCGGGGCTCCGGCGCGGCGAGCACGAAGGTCTTCACGTCGTGCGTCTCCTGGCGCACGGCGAGGCAGACCAGGGTGTCGTCGGCCTCCGCATCCCAGGGGGTGCTGGCGGCGAGGCGCGCGGCGGCCGGTTCGCGCGGGGCGGGGGCGGACGCCATCGTCAGCGCTCGAGATGCGCGGCCATGCGGCCGACGTACCAGTTGCAGAACTTCTCGACGAGCATCTCGGTGTTGGGCGAGTAGGGACCGGGCTCGTAGGCCGGGCTCTTCACGCCCTGCTGGCAGATGCCGACGAGCTCGCTGTCCTGGTCGTTGGTGGCCTCCCAGACGCCGGTCAGGTTGGCGAGGTCGTAATCGACGCCCTCGACCGCGTCCTTGTGGACCAGCCACTTGGTGCGCAGGAGCGAGCGCTCGGCGTCGAGCGGCAACACCGAGAAGGTGACGATGTGGTCGCCGAGGAAGTGGTGCCAGGAATTCGGCTGGGTCCAGACCGACAGGCCGCCGAGCTTGGCGTTGGTGAGCGTCCCGAGCAGCTTCCTGCAGGCCGCCTTGGTGTCGAGGGTGTGGGACTCGCCCTCGCCGTCGAGCGGCAGCCGCTCGGTGCGGAAGCCCGAGATCATCGTGTCGAGCTCGTCGATCTCGCGCGAGGGCAGGCCGTCGGCCTCCCACTCGGCGTGCCGGGTCTTGAGCAGGCAGCCGTAGCGCTCGGCCTCGGCGCGGTCATGCTCGCTCATCTCCTCGGGGGCGAAGCCGAAGCCGTAGGCGAAGAGCGGCACGGTCAGCTCGGGATGGTTGCCGCCGCAATGGTAGCACTCGCGATTGTTCTCCATCGTGAGCTTCCAGTTGCCGGGCTCGATGATGTCCTTCTGGAACGCGACCTTGGTGTTCTCGATGGCGTGGGGCGCGATGTAGGGGGTGAGCCGGGCCGACATCTCGTCGAAATCCGCCGGCGGCTCGTCGGCGAGGCAGATGAACAGCAGGCCGGCGAGGGAGCGGATGTGGACCGGCTTGAGGCCGTGGCAGCCCTTCTTGAAGTCGGGCCCCATGTGGTCGGCGTGGACGAGGTCGCCGGTCAGGTCGTAGGTCCAGGAATGGTAGCGGCAGACGAGGTTGCCGACCGTCGACTTCTCCTCGTGGACGAGGCGCGCGCCGCGGTGGCGGCAGACGTTGTGGAAGGCGCGGATCTCGTTGTCGTCGTCGCGCACGATCGCCACCGAGGTGGTGCCGATATCGACCACCATGACGTCGCCGGCCTCCGGCACGTCGGGCGCGACGCCGACATAGATCCAGTGCCGGCCGAAGATGACGTCCATGTCGGCCTGGAAGATCTCCGGGCTGACGTAGAACGCGGCCGGCAGGCTGTAGCCGCGACGGCGCTCCCGCAGGAGGCGCTGCAAGGGGGTCGGCGTCACGTCGAGCATCGGTGGCCTCCGAAAGCCAATCCTGGTGCCCCGACTATCGCCGCCGTCCCCCCGCCCCGCTGCCACGCCAGCGACACTCGCTTGGCTCGCCGCGACGCCCGCCCGCGATGCCCCGGGGCGGCCTGCGGCCCCCGTCCCCGGGCGGGCCGGGGTGCGGGATCCCGTGCGGGGCGCGGGATCGACGCAGGGAGAACGAAGCCTGCAGAACGACGAACGCCGCGCCCGCAGGGACGACCCTGGCGGACGCGGCGTCGCGTCATCCTGCGCGATGGACGCCCCCGATCAGGCCTCCTCGCCCTCCCCGGCCTCGCCCTCGACATCGGCCTCCGCCTCGCCTTCGCCCTCGATGTGCTCGACCGACACCACCTTCTCGGTCTTGTCGGTGTTGAACACCGTGACGCCCTGCGAGGCGCGGCCGACGACCCGGATGTCGTCGACGGGCACGCGGATCAGCTTGCCGGCATCCGTCACCAGCATGATCTGGTCGCTGGTCTCGACCGGGAACGAGGCGACGAGGGTGCCGTTGCGGGCATTGACCTCCATCGCCTTGATGCCCTTCCCCCCGCGGCCGGAGATCCGGTACTCGAAGGACGAGGTGCGCTTGCCGAAGCCGCGCTCCGACAGGGTGAGGACGAACTGCTCCGCCGCCCCCATGGCGATGTAGCGGTCCTGGTCGAGGTCGATCGCGGCGGCGTTCTCCTCGGCCTCCGGCTCAGGCGCGGCGGGCAGCTCGATCGCCTCGCCGGTGGCGCGCCGGTCGGCGTTGGCGCGCTTGAGGTAGGCCTGGCGCTCCTCGGGCGAGGCCTCGAAGTGGCGCAGGATCGTCATCGAGATGATGCGATCGCCCTTGGCGAGGTTGATGCCGCGCACGCCGGTCGAGTCGCGTCCCTTGAACACCCGCACGTCGGTGACCGGGAAGCGGATGCACTGGCCCGCGCCGGTGGTCAGCAGCACGTCGTCGGCCTCGGTGCAGATCTCGACGTGGACGATGTGGTCGCCCTCGTCGAGCTTCATCGCGATCTTGCCGTTGCGGTTCACCTGCACGAAGTCGGACAGCTTGTTGCGCCGCACGCTGCCCGACGCCGTGGCGAACATCACGTCGAGCGTTTCCCAGGACGCCTCGTCCTCGGGCAGCGGCATGATGGTGGTGATGCGCTCCTTGCCCTGGTCGAGGGGCAGGATGTTGACGAGCGCCTTGCCGCGCGCGTTCGGCGCCGCGAGCGGCAGCCGCCACACCTTCTCCTTGTAGGCCTGGCCCTGCGAGGAGAAGAACAGCACCGGCGTGTGGGTGTTGGCGACGAAGAGGCGCGTGACGAAATCCTCGTCGCGCATCGACATGCCGGCCCGGCCCTTGCCGCCGCGGCGCTGGGCCCGGTAGGTCGAGAGCGGCACGCGCTTGATGTAGCCGGCATGCGACACGGTCACGACCATGTCCTCGCGCTGGATCAGGTCCTCGTCCTCGACGCTCGAATCCCAGTCGAGGATCTCGGTCCTGCGCGGGGTCGCGTACTCGGCCCGGACCTCGGCCAGCTCGTGCTTGACGATGCCCATGATGCGGGCGCGCGAGCGCAGGATGTCGAGGTAGTCGGCGATCTCGTCGGCGAGGCGCTTCAGCTCGTCGCCGATCTCGTCGCGGCCGAGCGCGGTCAGGCGCTGCAGGCGCAGGTCGAGGATGGCGCGGGCCTGGGTCTCGGACAGGCGGTAGGTGCCGTCCTCGCGCAGGCGGTGGCGCGGGTCGTCGACGAGCGCGATCAGCGGCGCGATGTCCTCGGCCGGCCAGTCGCGGGACATCAGGGCCTCGCGGGCCGAGTTCGGATCCGGCGAGGTGCGGATCAGCCGGATCACCTCGTCGATGTTGGCGACCGCGATGGCGAGACCGCACAAGACGTGGGCGCGCTCGCGCGCCTTGTTCAGCAGGAACTTGGTGCGGCGCGACACGACCTCCTCGCGGAAGTCGATGAAGGCCTGGATCAGGTCCTTGATGTTGAGGAGCTCGGGCCGGCCGCCGTTCAGCGCCACCATGTTGCAGCCGAAGCTCGTCTGCAGCGGGGTGTAGCGGTAGAGCTGGTTCAGGACCACGTCGGCGACGGCGTCGCGCTTCAGCTCGACGACGATGCGCATGCCGTCGCGGTCGGATTCGTCGCGCAGGTCGGCGATGCCCTCGACGCGCTTCTCGCGCACGAGGTCGGCGATCTTCTCGACCAGCGAGGCCTTGTTCACCTGATACGGGATCTCGGTGAAGATCAGCGCCTCGCGCTCCTTGCGCAGCTCCTCGATGTGGGACTTCGCCCGCATGATCACCGAGCCGCGGCCGGTCATGTAGGCCGAGCGGGTGCCCGAGCGCCCGAGGATCGCGCCGCCGGTCGGGAAATCCGGGCCCGGGATGATGTCGTTCAGGCCCTCGATCGTCAGCGCCGGGTCGTCGATGAGCGCGATGCAGCCGTCGATCACCTCGCCGAGGTTGTGCGGCGGGATGTTGGTCGCCATGCCGACCGCGATGCCGCCGGCGCCGTTGACGAGGAGGTTGGGGAAACGGGCGGGCAGGACCGCCGGCTCGTCCTTCGACTCGTCGTAGTTCGGGTTGAAGTCGACGGTGTTCTTGTCGATGTCCTCGAGGAGCGACATCGCGGGCTTGGCCAGGCGCGATTCGGTGTAGCGCATCGCCGCCGGCGGGTCGCCGTCGACCGAGCCGAAATTGCCCTGGCCGTCGACCAGCATCAGCCGCATGGCGAAGTCCTGCGCCATGCGGACGAGGGCGTCGTAGATCGATTGGTCGCCGTGCGGGTGGTACTGACCCATCACGTCGCCGACGATGCGCGCCGACTTCACGTACTTGCGGTCCGGCAGGTAGCCGTTCTCGTACATGGAGTACAGGATGCGGCGATGCACCGGCTTCAGGCCGTCGCGCGCGTCCGGCAGCGCCCGGCTGACGATGACGCTCATCGCGTAGGCCAGGTAGGACTGGCGCATCTCGTCGGTGATCGAGACGGGCTTGATGTCGGTCGCGGGCGGGGGAGCGCCGGTCGGGTCGTTCTCTGCCAAGGTCTGTCTCTCGTCGCGGCCCGCGCGGGCTCACATCTCGTTGCCGGCAGGCTTAGCCGATTTCGCCTTCGAGCACCAGCCTGAAGGGCGGGGCCGACGAACGCGGAAAACGAAGCAAATCAGCATCTTAGATGGGCGTTCCGGGGATGTTCCACAAGCCCGCACGACCCTGTGGACGAGTGTCCCGCGAAGTCGTTAGAGATTGGCAAAGGATGCGGGACGAGGAGGCCGGACGCGAGGGCCCGCCCGCGCCGGGAGGCCGCCGCCATGGACCCCGTCACCGCATGCATGCCGGGCCCGGACGGGGGACGGACCCCGTGAGCGCGCCACGGCGCTGGCCGGTGATCTCGGCCCTGGGCGTGACGCAGATCTTCGCCTGGGGCTGCAGCTACTACCTGCTGACGGTGCTCGGGCCGTCGATCGCGGCGGAGACCGGCTGGCCGCTGGCGTGGATCTTCGGCAGCCTCACCGCCGGCATGCTGGCGGCGGGCGCCGTCGCGCCGCTCGCCGGGCGGCTGATCGGGCGCCACGGCGGCCGGCCGGTGCTGGCGGTGTCGTCCGGCCTCTTCGCCGCCGGGCTGACGCTCCTGGCGGCGGCGCCGAACCTGCCGGTCTTCGCCCTCGCCTGGCTGGTGATCGGGCTCGGCATGGGGTCGGGGCTCTACGACGCGGCCTTCGCCACCCTCGGGCGGCTCTACGGGGCCGATGCCCGGCCGTCGATCACGGCGCTGACCCTGTGGGGCGGCTTCGCCAGCACGGTGTGCTGGCCGCTCTCGGCCTTCCTGCTGGCGCATCTCGGCTGGCGCGGCACCTGCCTGACCTATGCCGCCCTGCAGGTCGCCCTGTCGGTGCCGCTGATCCTCGCCCTGGTCCCGCGGGCGACGCCGCGGCCGCCCCCGGCTCCCGGCACCCGGGCCGACGTCGCCCTCGCGGCCGGGGAGCGGTCGACCTTCCTGGTGCTCGCCGCGGTGGCGACCTGCACCAGCGTCGCCACCTCGGTGATGTCGGTCCACCTGCTGACGCTGCTCCAGGACCGGGGCCTGACCCTGGCGGCGGCCGTCTCCCTCGGCACCCTGATCGGCCCGTCGCAGGTGGGCGCGCGGCTCCTCGAGGTCGCCAACCGCAGCCGCCACCACCCGATCTGGACGCTGACCGCGGCGGTCGGCCTGATGGCGCTCGGCCTCGTCCTGCTGTGGGGCGGCCTGCTCGCGCCCGGCTTGGTGCTGGTGGTCTACGGCGCCGGCAACGGACTCTACTCGATCGCCCGCGGCACCCTGCCCCTCGTCCTGTTCGGGCCCGAGCGCTACGCCGCGCTCCTCGGCCGGATCGCGAAGCCGAGCCTCGCCGCGCAGGCGCTCGCGCCCTCCGGGGCCGCCTGGCTGATCGCCCATCGCGGGGCCGACGCGACGCTGGCGGTCCTGGCGGTCCTCGCCCTGCTCGACGTCGCCCTGGTCGCGGCCCTGTGGCGCCTGCTCCGGCGCGGCGCGGCACCGGCCCGGCCGGCCCACGACGAAAAGCCCCTCCCGCAGGGCGGAAGGGGCTGAAACGCGAAGGAGCGGAAGAGCGGGACGCGCCGTGCGCCGTGCGCCGCGAAATCGATCGCGCGCTTCCCCTCAGTGGGTGGTGACGGCTTCCGCGGCGGGACGGCGCCGGCGCGGGGCGGGCTTCGCCACCGTCTCGGCCATGTCGGCCATGTCGGCCACCGCCTTCACCACCGCCTTGGCGGCGGGGGTCTCGGCCGCGGCCTTCCGGGCGGCGGGCTTGCGGGCCGCCGGCTTGCGGACAGGCTTGGCGGCGGCCTCGGTCACGGGCGCCTCCGCGGCGGGGGCTTCCACCGCGGTAACTTGCACAGCGGTAACTTGCTCGGCAGGAACTCGCGCGGTGGCGCTCTCCGGCACGGCGACGGGCGCCGCGCTCGCGCCGCGCAGCTCCTGCTCGGCCAGGGTCCAGTAATGCGCGTCGCGGCCGTCCAGGCGGCCGTCGCGCTCCCACAGGGCGTAGGCGCGCTCGCGGATGCTGGTCTCGATGTGATCCATCCCGACCTCCTCATGGTTCAGTTGAGCGGACCATCGCCAGTCATGGTTAAGGAAGACCTAACCGCCGGTCCCCGCGAGGCTTCGGCGGGACGGCGGCGGGCCGGCTCGCACCGCGCCCGCGCAACGCTCCGGCCGGCCGGTGACACCGTCCGAGCGGGAGCGGGCAGGAACGGCGTGACCCGCGCACCCTGGACGCACCGGGGCCGGCCCGTCCTCGATCCAGGTTGAGGGCGGGCCCGGCTCGGGCGCGTCCCACGAGTGTAACAATGTTGCAATTTTTGACCCACCGGCCTAGGGGGGGCGCGGAATCGAGTGGGGGAACGGTGCGATGCGTGGGGTGAGGTTCGCGATGCTGCTGCTGGCGCTGGTCCTGGGGTGGGGAGCGCCCGCCGGGGCGCAGACCGCCGGCGCCGCCCCGGCGGCAGGCGAACCCGCGAAGGCGGAGGCCGGAAAAGCGGAGACGACCCGGGTCGTGGCGACCTTCTCGATCCTCGGCGACCTCGTGCGCCAGGTCGGCGGCGAGCGGGTCGCGGTCACCACCCTGGTCGGGCCGAACGGCGACGCCCACAGCTTCGTGCCGGCCCCGGCCGACGCCCAGGCGGTGGCGGCCGCCCGCCTCGTCGTGGTCAACGGCCTCGGCTTCGAGGGCTGGATCGACCGCCTGATCAAGGCGTCGGGCACGAAGGCCACGGTCGTGGTCGCCGCCAGGGGCGTGGTCCCGATCGAGGAGGACGAGGGCGCGCAGGACCATGCCCACGCGCACGACCACGCCGTCGATCCCCATGCCTGGCAGAACGTCGCCAACGCCAAGCGCTACGTCGCGGCGATCCGCGACGGCCTCTCGGCGGCCGATCCGGCCGGCAAGGCGGTCTACGCGGCCAACGCCACGGCCTATCTGGCGCAGCTCGACGCCCTCGACGCGGAGATCCGCACCGCGCTGACGGCGATCCCCGAGGCGCGCCGGCGCATCGTCACCACCCACGACGCCTTCGGCTATTTCGCCAAGGCCTACGGCCTGCGCTTCCTCGCCCCGCAGGGGGTGTCGAGCCAGAGCGAGGCCACCGCCCGCGACGTCGCCGCCATCGTCAGGCAGGTGCGCCGCGACAGGATCCCGGCGGTCTTCCTCGAGAACGTCTCCGATCCGCGGCTGATGCAGCAGGTCGCCCGCGAGAGCGGCGCCAAGGCGGGCGGCCGGGTCTTCTCCGACGCCCTGTCCGAGCCCGGCGGCCCGGCCACGACCTATCTCGACATGATGCGCCACAACGTGCGGGAGTTCGTGGCGGCGCTGAAGGAGTGAGGGTCTCGGCGACGGAGGCTCGGCGGCCCCGTCGCCGCGTCTCGCTCAGGCGGCTTCCGTCCCGCACCATTCGGCGACGAACAACGCCATCGCGGTGGTGATGCGCTGGAGCGAGGCGAGGCTGACCCGCTCGTCGAAGCCGTGGATGTTCTCGCTCTTCGGGCCGTAGCAGAGCGCCGGCACCCGGTCGTAGAGGGCGTGGACCCGGGTATCGAGGTAGCCGGCGGTCATGAAGCTCTTCAGCGCCGCCCCCGTCGCCGCCTCGTGCGCCCGGCCGAGCACGGCCTCCGCCTCCGAGCCCTCCTCCAGCACGTAGCCCTCGGCGAAGAAGCCGTGGAAGCCGACGCTAGGCGGGCTGTTCGACAGGAAGGCGTCGTCGCGGGAGAACGCCGCCACCGCCGCCTCGATCTCGCGGGCGGCCTCCGCCGCGCTCACCCCCGGATAGAGCGCGATGCGGCAATCGATCCGGCACCAGGCCGGCACCGAGGAGGCCCAGTCGCCGCCCTCGATCCGGCCGATATTGAGGTTGATCGGATGGGCCTCGCCCTCGAAATGCGGGCGCCCGGCCTTGTCGGCGTTCCAGCGTTCCTCCAGCGCCCGCAGCGCACCGATCACCCGGTAGGCGGCGTCGATGGCGTTGGCACCGGTGCCCATCTCGCGGACATGGACCGGCCGGCCCCGGACCTCGACCCGGAACCACAGCACGCCGGTATTGGCGCGCACCAGCATCTCCTCCTCCGGCTCGGGGATCAGCACCGCGTCGGCGCGATAGCCGCGCAGGTGGGTCATCAGGGCGCCGTTGCCGGTCGATTCCTCCTCCACCACCGATTGCAGCGTCACCGTCGCGGCGGGCTGGAGGCCGATGCGCCGCAGCGCGTCGAGGACGAACAGGTTGGCGGCGTGCCCCGCCTTCATGTCGGCGCCGCCGCGGCCGTAGAGCCAGTCGCCCTCGACCACCGGCTCGAAGGCCGGGCGGGTCCAGAGGTCGGCGGGGCCCGGCGGCACCACGTCGACATGGGCCTGGAGGATCAGCGAGCGCCCGGTCTCCGCCCGCGGCCGGTGGATGCCGACGACGATCGGCGCCTCGGAATGCTCCGGGCTGAACTTGGCGCCGCCGGGATGCGCCTCGATCTGCGCCCGGTCCATGGCGAAGCGGTCCATGGCATAGCCGCGGTCGCGAAAGCTGCGAAAGACGAAATCCTGGATCGCCTGCTCGTCGCCCCGGATCGAGGGAAAGCGCATCAGAGCCTGGGTGTGGGCGATCTGCTCGGAAAAGCCGTCGGCCACGGCCGTGATGATGCGGTCGCGCAGGGCGGGGTCCAGGGGCATGCGGGGGCTCCTCTGAGGGCGCCCCCGTCATAGCCCGGGACGCGGCGCGCCACCTATGCGCGCGGTGCGCGCCGCCTTGCGCGATCCGCTCCCCCGCCTCGAACGAGAGGTGCGCGCGGGGATCCGGAAAGGGGCGGCGCTACGCCCCCAGCCGCCCGATGATGTGGTCGGCCACCCGCAGCGAGTTGGCGATGATCGTCAGGGTCGGGTTCACGGCGCCGATCGACGGGAAGAAGCTCGCATCGGTGACGTAGAGGTTGTCGAGCTCGTGCGCCTTGCAGTCGAGGTCGAGGACCGACGTCGCCGGGTCGGTGCCGAAGCGCAGGGTCCCGGCCTGGTGGGCGGTGCCGCCGATCGGCACGTCCTTGCCGAGATAGAGCGAGCGGTCGAACAGGTGCGGGTGGATCTCGAGCCTGGAGCAGAGGTCGCGCAGCTTTCCCTTAAGCCGGTGCAAAGCCTCCTCGTTGGTCTGCGTCAGGTCGAGCCGCACCTTGCCGTTCTCGTAGAAGATGCGGTTCTGCGGGATCGGCAGGTCCTCGGTGGTGAGCCAGAAATCGAGGGAATGGGCGGCGATCCAGTCGAACGGCTTTTCCGGAAACCATTGCAGGAAGCCCGGCAGGCCCTCGCCGCGGATCTGCACCCCATCCGACTTGCCGACCATCTGGATGTGTCCGAGGGGGTAATCCCAGTCGTCGGCGCCGAAGTAGAAGTCGTTGAGGCCGAGCGTCTTCTGGAACCGGGTCGGGTTCGGGGTGCGGGAGATCGCCAGCACCGTCGAGTTGTTGTGCCGCATGTAGTTGCGGCCGACCTGGCCCGACCGGTTCGCGAGCCCGTGCGGGTGGGCGTCGCTGGCCGAGCGCAGCATCAGGAGCGCCGAGGAAAGCGCGCCGCAGGCCACTACCACGATGTCGCCGGTGAACACCTCGGTCGTGTCGCCGCGCTTGACCTCGACGCCGGTGACCGTCCGGCCGGCCGGATCGGTGAGGAGCCGCTCGACGTAGGCATTGGTCATCAGCGTGAGGTTGTCGTGCGCCGCGAGCGCGGGATCGACGCAGGTGACCTGCGAATCGGCCTTGCCGTTGGTGATGCACGGATAACCGTCGAAGGCATCGCAGCGGATGCAGGCCGAGTGCGGCAGCGGCTTGCCGTCCCGCTCGTCGAGCCGCACCCCGACCGGGAGGTGGAACGGGTGATGGCCCTCGCGCTTCAGCCCGTCGAACAGCTCCTGGATCCGGGGCTCGTGGGTGATCGGCGGGTAGGCGTAGGGCTTCTTCGACGGCGGCTCGGTCGGATCCTCGCCGCGCTGGCCGTGGACGTAGTAGAGTTCCTCCGCCGCCTGGTAGTAGGGCTCGAACACGTCGTACTTCACCGGCCATTCCGGCGAGATCCCGTCCGGATGGCGGATCTGACCGAAATCCTTCTCGCGCAGGCGGAGCAGGACCGAGCCGTAGACCTTGCTGTTGCCGCCGACGAAGTAGTGCAGGCCGGGATGGAAGCTCGACCCGTCGGCGCCGTACCAGGTCTCGGGCGCCTGGTAGCGGGCATCGACGAAGACGGCCTGGCTGTCCCAGTTCTCCCGCTCGCGCGGCAGGTAGTCGCCGCGCTCGAGCAGCAGGATGCGCTTGCCGGTCTGGGCCAGCCGCCACGCCATGGTGCCGCCGCCGGGCCCCGAGCCGACGATGACGACGTCGTAGTGCCGGTTCTCGCTCATCGGCGGGTCCCCTCCGCTGCGGAAAGCCGCAGGTTGACGCAGGGCCGCTTGCCCGTGCGAGGCGGATATGGCGGGGCTGGCGCCAACGTCGACCCGCCCCACTTAGCTTTTCGCACACGCGAAACAGGGCGGCGGGGTCGGACACGGATGGCATCTCTCAGCATCGCGGTCGCCTTCGGGGTCCGGCTCCTCCTGGTGTCGCTCTTTCTGCCGTTCAGTGCCCTCGACAAGATCCTGAATTTTCGCGGGGCGGTAGGGCAGGCGAAACAGGCGGTGCACGCCACCGCCCCCGCCACGGCGCTGATTCTGGCCGGCCTGTTCGTCGAGATCGTGATGTCGCTCGGCGTCCTCACCGGCATCGCCGACCGCTTCGCCGCCTTCGTGCTCGCCGGCTATTGCGGCGTCACGGCGCTCCTGTGGAAGCAGTTCTGGAAGCCCGGCGATTTCTGGTCCGGCGGCAAGGGGCGCGAGCTTTTCTGGGATTTCTGGAAGAACCTCGCGCTCGCCGGCGGGTTTCTGCTCGTCACCTTCGGCACCGGGGCGGCGACGGTCGAGACGTTCTTCTCGCACCCCTTCGCCTCCTCGAAGCCCTACAGCGTCAGCGAGACCGCCCGATGAGCGATGCGAGCCCCACCGTCCCCTACTGGCACCTCTGGGCCGATGCGGACGGGATCAGCCACCAGACGCGTTGCGCCTTCACCGAGTTCGAGAAGAAGTCGATGTCGCCGCCGGCCCCGCCGCAATGGCAGGGGCAGAAGACCCATGACGGCGCCACGGTGTTCGTGACCGTGCAGCCCGTCGGCTGGACCGGCGACTGGCACCCGAACCCGAAGCCGCAATGGATCGTCCCGCTGTCGGGCCGCTGGTTCGTCGAATCGATGGACGGCACCCGGGTCGAGATGGGCCCGGGCGAGATCTCGTTCGGCGAGGACCAGAACGTCCGCGAGCGCGACGGCAAGACGGGCCACCGCTCCGGCACGGTCGGGGACGAGCCGGCGGTGCTGATGATCATCCAGTACGATTCGGCGCCGACCACCGGCGCGGCCTGCCGGTTCCGGTGATCGCATGGACGGGTTCGAGATCCACGACGAGCGCTTCAAGCACTACGTCCTGGCGAACGCGCCGCTGGAGGAGCTGGGTTCCGGCTTCCGCTGGATCGAGGGCCCGGTCTGGATGGGCGATGCCGACTGCCTGCTGTTCCAGGACCTGCCGCGCAACCGCACAATGCGGTGGATCGAGGGGGCGGGCTTCTCGGTCTACCGCGCGCCCTCGAACTACGCCAACGGCCAGACCCGGGACCGCGAGGGCCGGCTGATCGCCTGCTCGCATCGCGGCCGCTGCCTCACCCGCACCGAGTACGACGGCACGGTCACGACGCTGGTCGAGCGCCATGCCGGCAAGCGCCTGAACTCGCCCAACGACGTGGTGGTGAAGTCCGACGGGACGATCTGGTTCAGCGATCCGGTCTACGGGATTTCGAACGACTACGAGGGCGGGCGGCAGCGTTCCGAGCAGCCGCCCGCCCTCTACCGCTTCGATCCGCGGACGGGCGAGATCCAGGTGATGGCCGGCGACTTCGACGGGCCGAACGGCCTCGCCTTCTCGCCCGACGAGCGCCGGCTCTACGTCGCCGAGACCGGCGACCAGTCGAAGCCGGATCCGCGCCAGTACATCCGCGTCTTCGACGTCGCGCCCGACGGGGCCCTGTCGGGCGGCGACATCTTCCACACGATCTCACCCGGCTATTGCGACGGGATGCGCGTCGACGAGGACGGCAACGTCTGGTCGAGCGCGGCCGACGGGGTGCATTGCCTCAGCCCGGAGGGCAAGCTGATGGGCAAGATCCTGGTGCCGCACCCGGTCTCGAACATCACCTTCGGCGGCCCGACCAAGAACCGCCTGTTCATCGGCGGCTCGCACACGCTCTACGCGATCTTCCTCGACCGGCGCGGGGTGCAGACGCCGTGAGCACCCTCGGAGGAGCCCGGCGCCTCGCCCGGATCGCGCTCAACGCCACCGATCCGGAGAGGTTGGCCGTGTTCTACCGCGCCGCGCTCGGCTTTCGCGACGCGGAGGCGATCGGGGCCGGGCCGGCGCGGGTCGTGCCCCTGCGCCTCGGCGACCAGCGCCTAGACCTCGTGGCGGCGCCCGACGGCCGCCCCTATCCGGGCAACGTGCCGGGTTTCAGCCCGCTGTTCCAGCACTGCGCCATCATCGTCGCCGACATGGGCGCAGCCCATGCCCGCCTGTCGGCGCATCCGGGCTGGCGCCCGATCTCGACCGACGGCCCGGTGCGGCTGCCCGCCGCCTCGGGCGGCGTGACGGCGTTCAAGTTCCGCGACCCCGAGGGCCACCCGCTCGAATTCCTGGCCTTCCCGCCGGACGCGATCCCCGAGGCGTGGCGACGGCCGGGGGCGGCCGATCCTTGCCTCGATCCTTCCCTCGATCCTTGCCTCGGCCTCGACCACTCGGCGATCTCGGTCGCCGACACCGCCCGCAGCGTGGCGTTCTACGAATCGCTCGGGCTCACGATCGCGTCGCGCTCGCTCAATACCGGGCCCGAACAGGCCCGCCTCGATGCCGTCCCCGCCCCGACCGTCGAGGTGACGGGGCTGGGCTTCCCGGACGGCCGGCCGCCGCATGTCGAGCTGTTGTGCTACCGCGGCGACCATCCGCGGCCGGTCTCCGACCTCGCGGTCGGCGACGTGGCGGCGACCCGGCTGGTGATCGCGATGGCCGACGCTGACGATCTCGCGGCCGTCTGCGCCACCCATGCCGGCCGGCTCGTCCCGGCCGGGTCGGTATCGCGATCCGCTCTGGGCGGTGGCGCCCTGCTGCGCGACCCGGACGGGCATATCGTGATGCTGACGTCCGGGTGAGGCGAGGGCTCGCCCCGGCAGCGGGGCCCTACGCCTCCTGCCGGTGCACCACCACCTCGAACCCCTCCTCCGGGGCCGGCGGCACGAAGTAGCGGGTGAACAGGTCGAACGCGGCGTCGTCCACCGTGAATTCGTGCGTGCCGGCGGCGTTGCGGGCGCGCAAGCGCGCCTTGCACAATGCGTCGTCGGCTTCGAGGTAGTGGAGCCGATGCGCCACCTCCGCCTCGTGGACGATCGTCCGCATCCAGGCCCGGCTCTCCGGTGTGTTTGCCGGAAAGTCGAGCACGACGGACAGTCCGGCCCGCAGCAGCGCGACGAGGTGTGGTGCCATCACGCCGCGCAGACGCCCGGCGTTGCGGACGTAGTCGGCAAGGCTGTTCTGCTCGCCCGGATAGAGCCCGGCCAGCCACTGGTCTTCCCGGACCAGGATCGTGGCGGGCTCGGCGGCGAGGCGGGCCGCGAGCGTCGATTTTCCAGCAGAGATCTTGCCGCACAGGAGGTGCAGCACGGCATCGGGGGTGGGCATGACGGGACAGACCTTCCGGGTGCCGGGAGGCACCACCAGAACTTCACGGGATCGCGGACAGACGACACCCGGCCCGACTCATCGGGCCGGGTGGATAATTCGACGCTGCGACGCGACGTGATGCGGGAAAGTCATGGTCGGGATCGGGGCCGTTGCCGACCCCGGCCTCAAGCGGCGAGGCCGCGTCAGGCCGCCAGCACCCGGCGGGACAGCGGCGCCGACGAACTCGGGATACCGGCCCGCTGCAACGCGATCTCGGCGTTGCGCCGGGACTGCTTCAGGGCGACGAGGGCCGACCAGCGCATTGCCACCTCGTGGCGGGCGGCGAGGCGCCCCGCCGCATCGTAGCGGCGCCAGCCGCAGCGCGCCTGGCCCGCCGCGTCGGTCTCGTCGTAGGTCTCGTAACGGGCCACCAGGGCGCCGGCGGCGTCGAACTCGTCGTGGTACCAGCGCACGCCGTCGAGCGGGGCGCCGCGGCTGCGCGACCCCCGGATCACCAGACGATGCTCGACGGGCGTGCGGAAGATCGTCTCGAACACGGGCGGCTGAAACAGCATGACCGTCGATACCCCCTACGTATCGTCGCCGGAACGTTTCTTGAGGACAGGGTGCGTTGCAGCATATCCGGCGTCAAGAGCGTGGCGCCGCGGCGGACGATGCGATTGCGGCCTCGACGGGTGCTCCTTTGGTCCAAGGTGCCCTAGCTTTCGGCGCAACGGAGGGACGGCGAGGATGCGGGGCGGGACACGACGGGGCGCGGGGCTGTTCGTCCTGGCCTGGCTCGCCGGGCCGGGAGCGGCGCTCGCCGCGGAGGGCGATTGCTTCGATTACGGCGCGCTCGACGCCGGCCCGGGCCTCGGCACGATCAAGGCCGGGGAGCCCCGCGTGCCGTTCGTGCGGGGCGCGTCCGACCGCAAGGGCTGCCCCGGCGCCGATCCGGCCTGCCGCGAGAAGGCCTTCGTGGTGGCGGGCGACACCGTGATCCTCGGCGGCACGAGGCCGGGCTACGTCTGCGCGACCTATGTCGGCAGGACCGGGGCGGTGCGCGCCGGCTGGCTGGCGGCGGACGCGGTCGCGCGCGTCCCGGAGCCGGCGCCCGGCCCGACGGACTGGACCGGCACCTGGAGCGCCCCGGAACAGACCCTGGCGATCCGGCCGGGCAAGGCCGCCGGCACGCTTTCGGTCAAGGGCGACGCGACCTACGGCGCCCTCGACCCCGATCGCGTCCGCCGCGGCGCGGTCAATCTCGGCACCGTCGAGGGCACGACGGCCCCGAGCGGGGCGTCCCTCGCCTTCACGATGGGGGACAAGGGCACCCTGCCCTTCGCGGCCGGCGAGCCGGGCGATTGCCGGGTGCGTCTCAGGCTGCTGCCGCCCTTCCTCCTCGCCGAGGACAACACGAATTGCGGCGGCATGAACGTCAGCTTCACGAACGTCTACCGCCGCACCAAGCCCTGAACCCGACGACCCGAACCCTGACGAGCCAGGAGCGATTGCCATGCGCCGCCACCGCCACGCCAAGATCGTCGCCACCGTCGGACCGGCCAGCAACACGCCGGAGCGGCTGAAGGCCCTGTTCTTCGCCGGGGTCGACACCTTCCGGCTCAACTTCTCGCACGGCACCCACGACGACCACGCCAAGGTCCATGCCGCGATCCGGGCGCTCGAGCAGGAGACCGGTCGGCCGATCGGCATCCTGCAGGACCTGCAGGGCCCGAAGATCCGCATCGGCACCCTGCGGGGCGACAGGCTCGACCTCGCCACCGGCGACCGCATCCGCTTCGTGCGCGAGGGCCGGGAGGGCGGGCCGGACGCGATCCCCCTGCCCCATCCGGAGATCTTCGCCGCCGTGGCGCCGGGCCAGGAACTGCTGATCGACGACGGCCGGGTCCGGGTGCGGGTCGCGGGCGTGGACGACGATGCGATCGACGCCGACGTGGTGGTCGGAGGGCCGATCTCCAACCGCAAGGGCGTCAACCTGCCCGGCACCGTGCTGGCCCTCTCGCCGCTGACCGAGAAGGACCGGCGCGACCTCGCCTTCGGGCTCGATCTCGGGGTGGACTGGGTCGCCCTGTCCTTCGTCCAGACCCCCTCCGACGTGATGGAGGCGCGCGGGCTGATCGCCGGCCGGGCCGGGCTGATCGCCAAGATCGAAAAGCCCTCGGCGCTGGAGCATATCGACGACATCATCCGCATCGCCGACGGCGTGATGGTGGCCCGCGGCGACCTCGGCGTGGAATTGCCGCCCGAGGACGTGCCGGGGCGCCAGAAGGAGCTGGTGCGCGCCTGCCGCCGGGCGGTGAAGCCCGTCATCGTGGCGACCCAGATGCTCGAGACCATGGTGACGGCGCCCGCCCCGACCCGGGCCGAGGCGTCCGACGTCGCTACCGCGGTCTATGACGGCGCCGACGCGGTGATGCTGTCGGCCGAATCGGCGGCGGGGCGCTATCCGGTCGAGGCGGTGGCGATGATGGACCGCATCATCCGCCGCACCGAGCAGCACCGGCTCTACCGCTCGCTGGTGCGGGCGAGCGAGCCCGAGGTCGAGGACAGCCCGCCCCACGCGGTCGCGGCCGCGGCGGCCGGCCTCGCCGACGCCATCGAGGCGGCGGCGATCGTCGCCTTCACGGCGAGCGGGACCACCGCGGCCCGCATCGCCCGCAAGCGCCCGAACGTGCCGATCCTCGCCGCCACCTTCGATCCCGCGGTGTCGCGCCGGCTCAGCCTGTACTGGGGCGCGCATTCGGTGCTCGGCCCGGAGATCGAGTCCTACGAGGCGATGGTGGCGCGCGCCGCCGAGGTCGCCGAGCAGGAGGGGTTCGCCCAGGCGCCCGACCTCGTCGTGGCGGTGGCCGGCATCCCGTTCGGCCAGCCGGGCACGACCAACAACCTGCGGGTGGTCGAGCTGGGACGCAAGGCGAGCGGGGTCTGATCGCCGTCACCACGGCACACGACAGCGACGTGAATCCGCGATGGTTATCTCTCCCACCCGCGACCTCATCCTGAGGCGTTAGTCGATCTTCGATCGATCGACCTCGAAGGAGGGCTCCAGATGTCGCTGCGATTTCTGGAGCCCTCCTTGGAGGCTCAGCGATCGTCGATCGCCCGCACCTCAGGATGAGGTGGTGTCTGGGAAAGCCTTGACGCGGAAAGGCCTCACGCCCCGGTCGTGTCCCGTGCGCCGCCACGACTGTTCGTCATCGAACGTCATTCGGACGATTTGCCGGGTCATTCGCGATGACGACTTTCAGTTGTGCGCACGGAATCTCCCTGCTACGCTGCGGCATCCGCCACCGACGTGTCCCGGGAGAGCCCGTGCGCACCCTCGTCGCCCTGATGACCCTTCTGGCCGTCGGCCAGGGCGCGCTCGCCGCCGGCAGCGGCGACCGCGAGGCGGCGCGGACGGTGATCCGGCGCCAGCAGGAGGCCTTCCGGCAGGACGACGCGGCCACGGCCTACGCCCAGGCCGCGCCCGCGATCCGGTCGATCTTCGGCACGCCCGAGCTGTTCGTCGGCATGGTCCGGCAGGCCTACGCGGCGGTCTACCGCAACCGTCGCTTCGAGTTCGGCAGCGACGAGGAACTGCCCGACGGGAGCCTGGCGCAGGGCGTGCGGATCCAGGACCAGGACGGCACCGACTGGGAGGCGCTCTACACCCTGGAGCGGGACGCGGACGGCGCCTGGCGGATCACCGGCTGCCGCCTGCGCAAGGCGCCCGGCAGCAGCGCCTGACCCGCGGGCTGACGCGCGGTCCAGATTCGTGTAGGGCCTCGCGTCAGCCTCAGGACTGATCACCGTGCTCCATGTCTCGACCCGCGGCGCCGCCGCGCCGCTGACCTTCACCGACGCGCTGCTGGCCGGCCTCGCCCGCGACGGCGGCCTCTACATCCCGCAGAGCTGGCCGCAGATCTCCCGCGAGACCATCGCGGGTCTCGCCGGGCGCCCCTACGCGGAGGCCGCCAAGACCGTGCTGTCGCCGCTCGTCGACGGCGAGATCGCGCAGGCCGATTTCGACCGGATGATCGACGCGGCCTACGCCTCCTTCCGGCACCCGGCGGTCTGCCCGCTGACGCAGCTCGGCGACAACCTCTTCCTGCTCGAACTGCATCACGGCCCGACTCTCGCGTTCAAGGACGTGGCGATGCAGCTGCTGGGCCGGCTGATGGACCACGCGCTGAAGGCGAAGGGCAGCCGCGCCACCATCGTGGGCGCCACCTCGGGCGATACCGGCAGCGCCGCCGTCGAGGCGTTCCGCGGCCTCGACAACGTCGACGTGTTCATCCTTTACCCGCATGGCCGGGTGTCGGAGGTGCAGCGCCGGCAGATGACCACGGTGGATGCGCACAACATCCATGCGCTCGCGGTCGAGGGCACGTTCGACGATTGCCAGGCGATCGTGAAGGCGCTGTTCCAGCACCCGCGCTTCGCCGACGAGGTCCGGCTCTCGGGCGTCAACTCGATCAACTGGGCCCGGGTCGCGGCACAAGCCGTCTACTACTTCACCAGCGCGGTGGCTTTGGGCAGCCCGCACCGCCCGGTCTCGTTCTCGGTGCCGACGGGCAATTTCGGCGACATCCTGGCGGGCTGGGCCGCCAAGCGCATGGGCCTGCCGGTCGGCCGGCTGATGGTCGCCACCAACGCCAACGACATCCTGGCGCGCACGCTCGCCACCGGCTCGTACGAGGTGCGGGGCGTGGCGCCCACCACCTCGCCGTCGATGGACATCCAGGTCTCCTCGAACTTCGAGCGGCTGCTGTTCGAGGCGCTCGACCGCGACGCGGGGTCCGTGAACCGGCTGATGGCGGGTCTCAAGCAGTCAGGCGCCTTCACGCTCGACGAGCGGACGCTAGGGCGCATCCGCGCCGAGTTCGACGCGGCCGCCGTGCCCGAGGACGAAGTCGTCGCCGAGATCCGCGACGTCTACGAGGGCACCGGCCAGATCATCGATCCCCACAGCGCCATCGGCGTGCGCGCCGCCCGCAAGCTCTTGGCGGACGATCCGGCGACCCCCGTCGTGGCGCTCGCCACCGCGCATGCCGCCAAGTTCCCGGATGCGGTCGAGGCCGCGACCGGCGTGCGCCCGGCCCTGCCGCCGCATCTGTCGGATCTCCTGGAGCGGCGCGAGCGCTTCACCGTGCTGCCGAACGACGAGGCGGCGGTGGAGCGGGCGATCCGCGAGCGCGCCCGTATCCTGAGGAGTGCCGCATGAACCAGCATTTCGCGACGCTCGGCGCCTCGCCGGACCTCAAGATCACGCGGCTCGCCAACGGGCTCACCGTCGCCACCGAGGCGATGCCGGGGCTCGCCACCGCGACCCTCGGGGTCTGGGTCGGGGCCGGCTCGCGCAACGAGCGGCCCGAGGAGCACGGGCTCAGCCACCTCATCGAGCACATGGCGTTCAAGGGCACGGCGACGCGCTCGGCCCGCCGGATCGCCGAGGACATCGAGAATGTCGGCGGCGAGATCAACGCCGCCACCAGCGTCGAGCAGACGAGCTACACCGCCCGGGTGCTGGGCGAGGACGCCGAGGTCGCCCTCGACGTGCTCGGCGACATCCTGACCCGCTCGGTCTTCGAGGCCGGCGAGCTCGCCCGCGAGAAGGGCGTGATCCTGCAGGAATACGCCGCCGTCGAGGACACCCCCGACGACGTCGTCTACGACGCCTTCACCGAGGCGGCCTTCCCCGACCAGCCGATCGGCCGGCCGATCCTCGGGCGGCCCGAGACGATCCAGAGCTTCGACCGCGCGGCGATCGAGGCCTATCTCGCCCGCGAGTACACGCCGGGCCGGATGGTGCTGGCCGCCGCCGGCGCGGTCGAGCACGACGCCATCGTGGCGGCGGCGGAGAAGCATTTCGGCGCGATGCCGGCCAGCCAGGCGCCCGAGGCGGTGCCCGGGCAGTATCGCGGCGGCGAGCGCCGGATGAAGCGCAAGCTCGAACAGGCCAACCTGGTGCTCGGCCTGCCCGGCCTGTCGTTCCGCGACGACAAATATTACGCCACCCACCTGTTCGCCCAGGTGCTCGGCGGCGGGCTGACCTCGCGGCTTTGGCATGAGGTGCGCGAGACCCGGGGCCTGGCCTACGAGATCCACGCCTTCCACTGGCCGTTCAGCGATTGCGGCCTGTTCGGCATCGGCGCCGGCACCGCGGGTGCCGACCTGCCGGGCCTCGTCGACGTGACGCTCGCCTGCCTGCGCGACGCCGCCGACACCGTGGACGAGGCCGAGCTCGCCCGGGCGAAGGCCCAGCTCAAGGTCGCGCTGCTCTCGGCGCTGGAGACCCCCGGCGGGCGCATCGAGCGCACGGCGCGCCAGTTCCTCGCCTGGGGCCGGATCATTCCCGCCGCCGAGGTGATCGCCAAGGTCGACGCCGTGACGACCGACGACGTGCGGGCGGCCGGCCGCGCGCTGATCGCCGGGGCGCCGACCCTGGCGGCGATCGGGCCGATCAAGACGCTGCAGAGCCTCGACGCCGTGGGCAAGGCGCTGCGGGGAGCCTGACGCGATGCGGCGCGAGGCGACGCTCGGCCGGAGCGTGTCGGTGCGCGGGCCCGGGATGCATACCGGCCGCGTCGCCCGCGTGACGATCGCGCCCGCCCCGCCCGGCCACGGCATCCGCTTCACGGTGCCGGGGGCCGGGCCCGCGGTGCCGGCCACCACCGCGCCCTGGATCGCGAGCCGGATGTGCACCGCGCTGGCGCTCGCCGACGGGCGCAAGCTGCGCACGATCGAGCACCTGATGGCGGCGCTCTCGGCCTCCGGCATCGACAACGCGGACGTGACCGTCGAGGGCACCGAGATCCCGATCCTCGATGGCTCCGCCTCGCGCTGGTGCGCGCTGATCGACGCGGCCGGGTGGGTGGTGCAGGACCGGCCGCGGGAATTCCTGCGCATCCGGGCGCCGTTCCAGGTCGACGGGATGCACGGCTTCCTGCGCGCCGAACCGGCCGAGGGGTTCGCCGTCGACGTCAGCACCGACCGGCTGCCGGGCTTCGGCGTCCTGCGCTGGGCCGGCCCGATCGACGCCGCCTCGTTCCGCACTGAGATCGCCCCGAGCCGCAGCTTCGGCAACGCCTCGCTGATCTGGCGCACGCTGCTCAAGACCCGGCTCGCCCGCACGCTCCTTCCGGCCGCCGCCCGGGACCGGCTCTGGGCCCGCTCCTTCGACGCCCAGACGGTGCGCGGCGACGGGCCGGAGCCGACTCGATCGCGGCCCGAGCACAGCCGCCCGATCGGCCCGGACACCGACGCGCGGATGCACCCGCGCGACCGCGAGCCGCTTCTGCGCGGCGCCCGCCCCGGGCGGGTGGCCATCCTGCTCGGCGGCCGGGTGCTCGGCGGGGCGCGCTTTTCCGACGAGCCGGTGCGGCACAAGACCCTCGACCTCGTCGGGGATTTGAGCCTCGCCGGCCGGCCGATCCTCGGGCGCATCGTGGCCAACTGCCCGACCCACGCGCTGACCTTCGCGTTCCTGACCGAGCTGATGCGCCACCCGGAATGCTGGGAGGTGGTATCGGCGGCCGAACCCGCCGCGTCCCGCCGCGGGACGACCGCCTCAACTTGATTTGGCCGCAAAGCGGAGCGATCGAAGCCCGCCGACGGCCGCGCTCGCGGACGGCCGGGGAGATCCGGGACCTCCGCCTTGCCCGCAAGCTTGGGCGTCAGTACGGTCCGGCCTCTCCTCATGCCGCCCCGTGGCCGTGGCCGCCTCCGTCCGGCCGGAAGACCCCGAAGCTTGCGCACGTACTCACTCGTCCTCGCCTGCCTCGCCGCCCTCGTCGGGCTGGTTCTCGCCGCGCCGCAGGCCCGCGCGGTCGAGGCCGTGCGCGTCACCCTCGACTCGCAGGCCATCGACCTCACCCCGGCGATCGAGCGCTACCGCTCCGACGGCGACCTGATCCAGATCTCGACCGCGCCGGGCAAGGACGGCATCGTGCGCCGCATCGCCGTGAAGGCGCGCGAGACGGGCGCCCGCCCGGACTGGATGGTGTTCGCGCTCACCAACGACACCGACGAGCAGATCGACCGGCTGCTGGTCGCCCCGCATTTCCGCCTCGTCGGCTCCGGCGTGGTGTGGCCCGATCTCGGGGGATCCCGCATCGCCGCCATCACGGCGAGCCAGGGCATCCGGCCCGAGCGCGACGAGAGCCCGGACGCCGACCAGTTCGTCATCACGCTCGATCCCGGCACCACCGTCACCTTCGTGGCGGAGCTGCGCACCCCCAACGTGCCGCAGGTCTATCTCTGGGACCAGGACGCCTACCGCAAGAAGGCGACCGGGCTGACCCTCTACAAGGGCATCATCATCGGCATCGCCGGGCTGCTCGCCCTGTTCCTGACCATCGTGTTCGTGGTCAAGGGCGCGATCATCTTCCCGGCGGCGGCCGCGCTCGCCTGGGCGGTGCTGGCCTATGCCTGCATCGATTTCGGGTTCTTCCAAAGAATCTTCCCGGTGACGGAAGCCGCCGAGCGGATCTACCGCGCCTCCGCGGAGGCCGTGCTCGGCGCGACCCTGCTGGTGTTCCTGTTCGCCTATCTCAACCTCGCCCGCTGGCACGTCCGCTACAGCCACGTGGCGCTGATCTGGCTCCTGTTCCTCGCCGGCCTCGTCGGCCTCGCGGTCATCGATCCCCCGGTGGCGGCGGGCGTGGCGCGGATCTCGGTGGCGACCGTGGCGGGCGTCGGCCTGCTCCTCATCGTCTATCTCGCCATCCACAACGGCTACGACCGGGCGATCCTGCTGATCCCGACCTGGCTGCTGCTGCTCGCCTGGGTGGTGGCGGCGGGCTTTGCCATCACCGGCCAGCTCCACAACGACCTCGTCCAGCCGGCCCTCATCGGCGGCCTCGTGCTGATCGTGATGCTGATCGGCTTCACGGTGCTGCAGCACGCCTTCGCGGGCGGCGGGATCGGCAACAGCCTCGTCTCCGACACCGAGCGCCGCGCGCTGGCGCTGACAGGCGCGGGCGACGTCGTCTTCGACTGGGACGTCCCGGGCGACCGGGTCTTCGCCGGTCCGGAGATCGAGGGGCAGCTGGGTCTCAAGCGCGGGGCGCTGGAGGGGCCGCAGGCGAGTTGGCTCTCTCTCCTCCATCCCTTCGACGTCGAGCGCTACTCGGCCGCCCTCGACACCGTGATCGAGGAGCGCCGCGGCCGGATCTCGCAGGATTTCCGCCTGCGCTCGGCCGCCGGGCCGTATTACTGGTTCCGCCTCAAAGCACGGCCGGTGATCGGCACCGACGGCGAGGTGGTGCGCATCGTCGGCACCATCGCGGACGTGACCGAGGCCAAGATCGCCGAGGAGCGCCTGCTCCACGACGCGGTGCACGACAACCTCACCGGCCTGCCCAACCGCGAATTGTTCAACGACCGGCTCGACGCCGCGATCGCCCTGGCGAGCCAGGACCCGCGCCTGAAGCCGACCCTGTTCGTCGTCGACATCGACCGCTTCAAGCAGGTCAACGACGCGATCGGCCTCTCGGCGGGCGATTCGATCCTGCTGACCCTGTCGCGCCGCCTCAACCGGCTGCTGCGGCCGCAGGACACGCTCGCTCGCATCGCCGGCGACGAGTTCGCCGTCATCCTGCTCTCCGAGCGCGACCCCGACCGGATCATCGCGTTCGCCGACAGCATCCGCCGGGCGATCACGACGCCGATCACCTACGCCGACCGCGAGATTTTTCTCACGCCCTCGATCGGCGTCGCCCTGCACGAGGCCGGCGCGGTGGTGAAGCGCGAGGACGTGGTGAAGAACGCCGAGCTCGCGATGATCAACGGCAAGCGCCAGGGCGGCGACCGGATCGAGGTCTACCGCCCGACCATGCGCTCCGACCGCGGCGAGCGGATGATGCTTGAGAGCGACCTGCGCCGGGCGCTGGAGCGCAACGAGATCAAGGTGCTTTTTCAGCCGATCGTGCGCCTGGAGGACCGCACCGTGGCGGGCTTCGAGACCGTGCTGCGCTGGGACCACCCGCGGCTCGGCCGCGTCGTCCCCCAGGTCTTCCTGCCGATCGCGGAAGAATCCGGCCTGATCGTCAATCTCGGCGTCTTCGCGCTCGAGCGCACCGCCGCGGAACTGGCCGCCTGGCAACAGGCGCTGGTGGTCGAGCCGCCGATCTTCGCCTCCGTCAACCTGTCCTCGCGCCAGCTCCTGCGCCACGACCTCCTGCACGACGTGAAGACCGTGCTCGCCCGCACCGGCGTCGTCCCCGGCTCGCTCAAGCTCGAGCTGACCGAGGCCCTGGTGATGGAGAACCCGGAATACGCCGCCCAGATGCTCGCCCGCATCCACGAGCTCGGCGCCGGCCTCTGCCTCGACGATTTCGGCACCGGCTACTCGGCGCTGACCTACATGCAGCGCTTCCCCTTCGACACGATCAAGATCGACCAGTCCTTCGTGCGCCAGATGGCGAACGGCCGCTCCGGCATCCTGCGCTCGATCGTCCGCATGGCACAGGAACTCGGCCTCGAGATCGTGGCCGAGGGCGCCGAATCGGAGGCCGACGCGCTCGCGCTCGCCGAGATCGGCTGCGACTACGCGCAAGGCTTCGCCTTCGGCGAGCCGATGTCGATCCTGCAGGCGCGGCAGCTGGTGGGAGCGGCGCCCGAGGCGGCGTAGCTCTGGGCCGTATCGGAGGCAGGATCCGCCCGGTCTCCCGGGCGTCAATCCTCTGTCTCGCGGGCGGCGTCCTCGACCCGCGTGCGGGCTCCGCCGAAGGCGCCGGAGCCGGTCGGCAGATCCCCCTTTCGCCCGACATTCAGGCGCCGGTTCGAGCCGCCGTCCGCGTATGTCGGCAGCGTGATGCCCAAGCCGCATCGCGGAGGCGCGGCCCGCCCGCCTCACCCTAGATCATTGTGCCTAGAACCTCCGATCGATTGTTTCCGGAGGTCGCCTGCTATTTTCTTTTATCGGTCGTTAATGAAATCATCCCGAGGTTCGCGCATGGAGTTGTTGGCCGCACAGCCGTCGGGGCTTGCGGGAAGCCCCGGTGAGATCGTCGTCGATTCAGGCTTGCCGGCACTGAACTGTCGGATATTGGACATTTCTCCGGCCGGTGCCACGCTGGCGCTGCCGGACGCCGCCGCGGTGCCGGAGACGATCACCCTTGCGGTCGCGGGCGAGTTCGTCATGCGCCGCTGCCGCGTCGTGCGACGGGGCCGCGATCACGTCGTCGTAGCCTTCGAGATGCCGGTCTGAACGCCCGCGGCGAGGCGGGGCGCGCGGCGCAACTCCCGACCCTCGATACCCGTCAGATCACCTGCACCTTCGTGCCGACCGGGACGAAGCGGTACAGCTCGATCACGTCCTCGTTCAGCATGCGGAAGCAGCCCGCGGAGGCGGCGCGGCCGATCGAGCGCGGGTTGGTAGTGCCGTGGATGCGGTACAGCGTGGAGCCGAGATACAGCGCCCGGGCCCCGAGTGGGTTGTGCGGGCCCCCAACGACGTGGCGGGGCAGGCCGGGGCGGCTGCGCCGCATCTCCGGCGTCGGCGTCCATTGCGGCCATTCCTGCTTGGCGGTCACCGTCTCGACGCCCTTCCAGGTCGTGCCCGGACGCCCGACCGCGACGCGGTAGCGGATCGCCGTGCCGTCGCCGCGCACGAGGTAGAGGAAGCGCGCCGCGGTATCGACCACGATGGTGCCGGGGGCCTGCGCCCCGGGAAAGCCGATCACCCGGCCCCGCCGCACCGCCGGCAGCGCCACCGGGGCGACGGGCGCCGGGGCGGCCGGCGGCACGAGGCGCGGCGCGGGCGCCGGCGGCTCGACCGGCAGCGCGGCGGTCCGCACGGCCGCCGGGCCGGGCGCCGCCGGGATGGCAACCACCGGGCCCGCCGCGGCCTGGACGGACGGCGCCTCGGGCGCCAGCGAGACCAGGCGGATCGGAGCGTCGGGCAGCGGCAGGGCCGGCACCGTGGCGGCGCTCGCCGCCGCCTGGGGGGCCGGCGGGGCGCGCGTGACCGGGGGGGCTTGCGGAGCCTCGGCCGGCGGCGAGGCCTCGGCTACGGCGGCCGGGGGGGCGGCTGCGGCGGGGCGCTCCGGGGACGTGACGGCGGCGGCGGGGCGGGAGCCGCAGCGATAGACCCGGCGGCCGTCCGCCCGCATCGTCACCGGGCCGATCGCGTCGACGACGATCTGCCGGGGCTCGGCGTTGGTGCCGGCGCGCCGGTCCTCGGCCGAGCGGAAGCAGCGCATGTGCAGCCGGTAGCCGATCGCGGTGTCCGACACCCGGTCGATCCGGCAGTCGAGGTCGTGCGCCGCGAGGCGCGCCTCGGCTTGGGGCTTCAGGCGGATCTCGAAGGCCCGGGGGCTCGCCGGGTCGGCGCAGTCGCGCAGGGTCGGCGCCCACCAGCCCGCCGGCGACTCGTCGGCCCTCATCGCGCGGGCGGCGCCGGGAACGGTGAGGACCAGCGCCGGAAGGAACGCGGGCAGGAGCCGGACGAGGCGTCGCATCGGGGAGGCTTTCGGAGCGGGGGACGGCGTCGGCGGGACGGGGATCATCGGGCGCGGGGGGCGTCCGCCGCGGCGACCGGGCGGAAGCCGTGCGCCGCCGGGGCGACGCCGACCACCACGAAGCCGCTCCAGCCCGCCCGGGGGGCGGGGCCGGCGGAGGCGGCGAGCCGGTCCGACGGTCCCGGGGAGGCCGCGTCGGCGACGAGGGCGAGGCGCACCTCGGCGCCGGTCCGGCTCTGGTCCCGGGGCGCCGGGGCGGGCGGCGGGGGCGCCGGCTCTTCCTCGAACAGGCCCGCCCGCAGCAGGAGCGGCGCCTCCTCGGCGACGCGCCGGCGCTCGCCGGCCGGCCGCAGGGCCGCCATGCGGGTGCCGAGCCGGTCGAGGGCGAGGCGGATGGGTCGCGCCTGCGGGGCGTCGAGGGCCGCCAGCGCGGCTTGCGTATCGGCCCGCGCCGGCACGACGTGGACGACCCGGTAGCCCCGGGCCTTCAGGGCGCGCAGCAGGTCGGGCAGGATCGCGACGGTGCGGGGCTGGATGTCGTGGAGCAGGATGATCCCCCGCCCCGCCGCGTCGAGGCGCCGGAGCACCCGCTCCATCACCGCCGCCGGGGCGATGCGCTTCCAGTCGTCGCCGTCGACGTCGATGCTGAACGGCAGCAGCCGCTGGGCGGCGGCGTAGCGGTCGAGGGCCGGGCTGTGCCCGAGCCCGGGGAAGCGGAAGAACGGCGAGAGCGCGGTCTCGTCGTCGGCCAGCACCGTGCGGGCGGCGGCGAGCCCGCCGTTGATCTGGTCGCGCCGCACCGCGTGGCTGCGGACCCGGTCGAGGTAGCGGTGCGACCAGGTATGGGTCGCGATGGTGTGGCCCTCGGCGGCGGTCCGGCGCAGGGTATCGGGGAACTGCGCCACCATGCTGCCGACGACGAAGAACGTCGCCTTCACGCATTCGGCCCGCAGCGCGTCGAGCACCGCGTTGGTGCGCCGGGGCAGCGGGCCGTCGTCGAAGGTCAGCACCACCTCGCCGCGCGCGAGCGGCAGGGTGCCGCGATAGCTCGCCCGGCCGACCGGGCCCTGCGCGAACGGCACCTCGAGGGTGCGGGCGGTGCCGAGGGCGTCGCTCCGGCACTCCTGCGCCGCCTGCGCCGGCGAGGCGGCCAGGAGACCGACGAGACCGGCGGCGAGGAGGCCTGCACGGAGTCCGGACGGCAGCGGGGGCTTGAAGCAACGCACGAACGAACTCCGCCACACATGCCGGCCGTCACCGGCAATATCTGGACGAAAGCTGAGCCTCCGGTAAACGCATCGGCGCTCCGGCATCCTCCCTCCGGGACAAGCGGCGAAACAAGCGCTCCGGTGGACGACCCGATCGAGAACATCCCGCGGCCTGGGAGGCCGATTCACGGATCGGCAACTTTCCGGATGCCGGGCGACGACAGCCGCGGCCGCGGGATCGACCTCGGCGGCCCGGATCCGCACGGCGGCGGGCCGCGTGCGGGAGCCTCGCGAACCTGCGGCCCGGTCGTTCCGGCGAGGCGGCTTAACGCGACGCTAACCATGGCCGTCGTTCCGTCTTCCGGGGAGCAGCGGGATCGGGGCGGATGGCACGGCACGGACACACCCTTCGGGCGGAGAGCCGGCCGCCCGGAACCGTCGCGACGGCATCGCCCCCCGTGCAGCAGCCCGGGCTACTGGCGCCGGGCCTGTTGACGCTGGCGCGCTGGCGGCTGCTCGCCATGCACCGCACCGCCGATGTCGGGCATCTCGGCGGCAACCTGTCGGCGCTCGACGCGATGATGCTCGTCCACCACGAGATGCTGGGCGAGGCCGACCGCTTCGTCCTCTCGAAGGGCCATGCGGCGGGCGCGCTCTACGTCACCCTGTGGAGCCGCGGGCTGATCGCCGATGCCGAGCTCGACAGCTTCCACGGCGAGGGCACGCGGCTGCCCGGCCACCCCCCCGCCCGCGGCCTGCCGGGGAGCCGCTTCGGCACCGGCAGCCTCGGCCACGGCCTCTCGCTCGCCGCCGGGCTCGCCCTCGCGGCCCGGCTCCAGCGCCGGCCGGGACGGGTCTTCTGCCTGACCTCCGACGGCGAGTGGCAGGAAGGCTCGACCTTCGAGGCGCTGATCTTCTGCGCCCACCAGCGGCTCGCCAACCTGACGATCCTGATCGACCACAACCGGCTCCAGGGCTTCGGCACTACCGGCGAGGTCGCCTCGCTCGACCCGATCGGCCGGACGCTCGCGGGCTTCGCCGTCGAGATCCGCGAGGCGGACGGGCACGACCTCGCGGCGATGCGCCGGGCGCTCGCCCCCGGCACCGACCGGCCGGTGGTCGTCGTCCTGCACACCGTGAAGGGCCGCGGCGTGCCGGCGATCGAGGGCCGGCTCGACAGCCATTACCTGCCCCTCACCGAGGCGCAGTACCTCGCGGCGATCCTCGGCACGCCCGAGGCGATGTCCGGCGAGACCGCCACCGGGGAGAGCGCCTGATGCGGCGGGAATTGTGCGAGGCCCTCGTCGCCCGGGCGGCGAGGCCGGAGCTGGTCTTCCTCACCGGCGACCTCGGATTCGGGGCGCTCGAGCCCCTGCGCGAGGCGCTGGGCGAGCGCTTCCTCAATGCCGGCATCGCCGAGCAGAACATGATCGGAGTGGCGGCGGCGCTGGCGAGCGAGGGGCTCGAGCCCTGGACCTACACGATCGCGCCGTTCTGCTACGCCCGCGCCTTCGAGCAGATCCGCAACGACGTCTGCCTGCACCGCCTGCCGGTGCGGATGCTCGGCAACGGCGGCGGCTACGGCTACGGGGTGATGGGCCCGACCCACCACGCGCTGGAGGATTACGGCGTCCTCTCGACGCTCCCGTCCCTGCGCATCCTGGTGCCGGCCTTCGATTCCGACGTCGCCGACGTCGTCGCGGCGGCCGGCGCGTCGCCCGGCCCGGTCTACGTCCGGCTCGGCCGCGGCGAGCTGCCGGCGGGCTGCCGCGCCCCGGCCTACGCGCCGTGGCGGCGCCTGCGCGCGGGGCGCGGGCCCGTCGTCGTCGCGGTCGGGCCGATGGCGGGGGTCGCCTGGGGAGCCTTCGCGCAGGACGGCGAGACGGGACCGGAGGTCTGGGCGGTGAGCGAGCTGCCGCTCGCCCTCAGCCCCCCGCCGCAAGCCTTTTCCGACGCGCTGGCCGGCCGCACCCTCTGCGTCGTCGAGGAGCACGTGGCGCAAGGCGGCCTCGGCCAGGCGCTGGCCGCCTGGTGCCTCACCAGCGCCGCGGCGATCACGGGCTTCCGCACCGTGACGGCGGCCGGCTACCCGTCCGGCACCTACGGCTCGCAAGGCTTCCACCGGCGCGAGAGCGGCCTCGATGCCGAGGCGCTGCGCGGGCTCCTCGCATGACCCCCACCGCCACGGACTGGATCGACAGCCTCAAGGGTCCCATCGCCGTGCTGGGCGCGGGCGGCTTCGTCGGCTGCAACCTGTTTCGCCACATCCTGGCGCGGCGGCGCGACGTCTACGCGGTCGCCCGCACCCTGCCGGCGCCCCGCCTGCGCGGCATCGACCCGACCCACCTCGTCGCCGTCGACGTCACCGACCGGGCGGCGCTCGCCAACTTCGCCGAGGCGATCCGTCCGGCGACGGTGTTCGACTGCATCGCCTACGGCGCCTACTCGTTCGAGACCGACGCCGACCTGATCTACGCCACCAACTTCAGCGCCCTGGTCGACCGGGTCGAGCGCCTGGCGGAGAGCGGGCGGCTCGCCGCCTACATCCATGCCGGCTCCTCCTCCGAGTACGGGCTGAACTCCGCCGCCCCCGCGGAGGACGCGGCCCTCGTCCCCAACAGCGCCTACGCGGTCTCGAAGGCGGCCGCCGCCCAGTACCTGGCCTATGCCGGCAAGACGCGGCGCTGGCCGGTAGCCAACCTGCGGCTCTACTCGGTCTACGGCCCCTACGAGGACGCCAACCGGCTGATCCCGGCCGTGGTCTCGCGGGGGATCGCCGGGGGCTACCCGGATCTCGTCGACCCGACGATCGCCCGCGACTTCGTCTACGTCGAGGACGTGTGCGAGGCCTTCGTGCGCGCGGCCGCCAAGATGTCGCCCGACCTCTACGGCGAATCGATCAACATCGGCACCGGGACCGAGACCACGATCCGCGACCTCGCCGGCACCGCCCGCGAGGTGTTCGGGATCGCGGACGCGCCGCTTTTCGGCGCGATGGCGCCCCGGGCCTGGGACATGGCGCGCTGGCAGGCCAACCCCGAGAAGGCCGGGCGCCTGCTCGGCTGGCGCGCCGGCACGCCGCTGGCGCAAGGGCTCGCCCGCACCGCCGCCTGGATGCGGGAGGCGGGGGCCGACCTCTCCGGCCTGACCAAGGCCGGGGCGACGCGCCGGCGCAGCATCGCGGCGATCATCGCCTGCTACAAGGACGAGGAGGCGGTGCCGATCATGCACGCCCGCCTCACGGCGGTCTTCCGCAAGATCGACGTCGACTACGAGATCATCTTCGTCAACGACGCGAGCCCGGACGGGTGCGGCGAGCGCATCCGCGAGCTGTCGGCCCGCGACCCGCACGTGCTGGGCATCACGCATTCGCGCAACTTCGGCTCGCAGATGGCGTTCCGCAGCGGCATGGAGCTGGCGACCGCCCAGGCCTGCGTGCTCCTCGACGGCGACCTCCAGGACCCGCCCGAGCTGATCGAGCAGTTCCACGCCGCCTGGGTCGCAGGCCACGACGTGGTCTACGGCCGGCGCGTCAAGCGGGACATGCCGCTGGTCTGGGGCCTGCTCTACAAGGCGTTCTACCGGGTCTTCGCCGCCTTCAGCTACGTGCGCATCCCGCACGATGCCGGCGACTTCTCGCTGATGGACCGGCGCGTCGTCGGCTGGCTGCTGAACTGCCCCGAGCGCGACCTGTTCATGCGGGGCCTGCGCGCCTATGTCGGCTTCCGCCAGACCGGCGTCGACTACGTGCGCCCCAAGCGGATGTTCGGATCGAGCACGAACAACCTGCTCTCCAACCTCGAATGGGCCAAGCGCGGGATCTTCTCGTTCAGCAACACGCCGCTCAAGATGCTCACCGCGGCCGGGATCGTGCTGCTCGGCCTGTCGGGGCTGATCGGTCTCGTGATGGTGCTGCTGCACCTCGCCGTCCCGGGCATCGCCCCGCGCGGCGCGGTCTCGACCCAGCTGGCGATCCTGTTCTTCGGCGCGCTGAACCTGTTCGGGATCGGGCTCGTCGGCGAGTACGTCGCCAAGATCATGGAGGAGGTGAAGGCGCGGCCGCGCCTGATCCGGGCGGCGCTGATCCGCAACGGCACCGCGACCGACCTGCCGCCCGAGGGCGGGGCCCGGCCGTGACGCACGATGCCGGCCGGCCGGAGGACACGACGCGGCGGAGTCTCGGCCACCTCCCCTTCGCCGTGGTGCTGGGGCTCGCGGCGGCGCCCAACCTCCTGTTCCTGGGAACCCACCTGGCGAGCCCGCCGCTGGCGGCGGGCGCCTGCGCCTGCGTCGCGGCGGCGCTCGCCCTCGTGCTGCGCGACCTCGCCCGGACGCGCGCGCGCCTCGACGGACGGCTCCTGGACGGGCGGCTCCTGCTCGCCTGCCTCGCCACCGCCCTCGTCCTCTGCCTGCTCGGCGGCCAGGCGCACCTGTTCTTCGCCAACGACGACTGGCTGATCCGCGACGCGGTGCTGCACGACCTCGTCGCCGAGCCCTGGCCGGTCGGCTACCTCTATGCCGGCGACGCGACGATGCTGCGCGCGCCGCTCGGCCTCTACCTGCTGCCGGCGGCGATCGGGAAACTCGTCGGCCTCGCCGGGGCCCATGCCGCGCTGCTCGCCCAGGACACGATCCTGTTCGGTTGCCTGTTCTACGGCTTTGCCTCCCTCGCGCCGTCGCGCCGGCGCGGCCTCGTGCTGCTCGCGGTCTTCGTCGCCTTCAGCGGCTGGGACGTCGTCGGCAGCATGATCGTCGACGACCCGCTGATCCCCGGCCGCCATCTCGAGCAGTGGCTCGGCACCCTGCAATTCTCCTCGCACGTCACCCAGCTCTTCTGGGTGCCGAACCACGCGGCGTCGGGCTGGATCTTCGTCGGCGCCTACGGTCTGTGGCGGGCCGGCGCCCTGCGGGCGACCTCGCTCGCGGTGGTGTTCGGGCTGTGCGTGTTCTGGTCGCCGCTGAGCATGATCGGCGCCCTGCCCTTCCTGCTCGTCGCGCTCGGCGCCGACCTGGCCGCGCGCCGGCTCACCCGCGCCGGCCTCGCCGCGCTCGCCCTCGCGGGGCTCGGGCTCGTGCCGGTCGCGCTCTATCTCGGCGCCGACGCCGCGCGGGTGCCGCACGGGCTCCAGGACCTGACCGGGGCCTTCGCCAGCCGCTACGTCCTGCTGATCGCCTTCGAGCTCCTGCCCTTCCTTCTGATCCTCTGGCTGGCGCCGCCGTCGGGCGACCGCCGGGCGCGGGGGGAGATCGCCCTCGTCGCCGGCCTGCTGCTCGTCGTGCCGCTCTACCGGCTCGGGGGGGCGGACTTCGTCATGCGCGCCTCGATCCCGGCGCTGGCCCTCCTGGCGCTCAGGGTCGGCGCGGCTGTCCCGGATTTGCACGGCCCGCGCCGGATCATCGCCGTCACGATCCTCGGCTTCGGGGCGGTGACGCCGGCCTACGAGGTGATCCGGGCCGTCCGCGTGCCGGCCTTCGCGGTGAGTGCGTGCTCGCTGCTCGCCGCCGCCCGGACGCCGCCAAATACCGGGCCGCTGTTCCACTACGTCGCCCGGATCGACCACCTGCAGGGCCATCTCGCCGATCAGGTTCTGAGCAAGCCCGAAACGCAGATCCGGCTCGTCCCGCAGGCGATGTGCTGGCCCGACCACCCGGCCCATCAGGAGCATGCCGGGACGATCTTCTGAGGTCTCCGACGGGTCGTCAGTCCGACCGGCGGGCCGTGACGGTGTAGCCGAGGCAATCCTCGCCCCAGTCGCCGCGCAGCGACAGGGTGCCGATCAGCCCGAGCAGGCCGAGGACCGGCAGCAGGGCGAGACCGAGGAGCCGCCGCGCCGGGTGCCCGGCGGGATCGCCGAGCGGGATCAGGCAGAGCGCCATCGCCTTGTAGCAGGCGACGGTGACCGGGTTGCCGCGGGCGGTGACGCGGATCTCGCGGAATCCGGCCTCGCGCAGCAGCCGGTCGAGCGAGGACGGCGTATAGCGCCAGTAATCGTAGGGCACGAAGTGCCAGCGCGCCGCGAAGGGCACCGTCAGGACGAGGCGCCCGCCCGGCCGCAGGCAGGTGAACAGTTTGTCGACGAAGGGCGCCGGGGCCTCGACGTGTTCCAGGACCTCGGTGCACAGGACGAGATCGACGGAGGACGGTGCGACGGGCCAGTCGTCGCCCTCGTAATACTCGGTGTCGGGGATTGCGTAGCCGAAGCGGTCGCGGGCGTCGGCCCGGTCGATGCCGCGATAGCGGGCGTTCCGCGGCAGGAGCGGGCGGAAGACCTGGGCGCCGCAACCGACGTCGAGCACGTCGCCGGAGGCGGTGGCGAGGACGCCGCGCAGGTCGCGCCAGGCGGAGCCCGCCTGAAGGTCGAGGAGGCGGCGGCCCGCGGCGAGGATGTCGTCCCAGCGCGAGCGGCGGGGGCGGAAGACCGGCGGCTTGAAGCTCTCGGCCGTCGCATCGACCAGGTTGCGGCGCGTGGCGTGCGTGCTCATCCGGCAGGAACCCGATTACCGACGACGGTCGCGCCGTGCCGTCGGACAGCGCACAAGGCCTGGAACGGCCATCGGATCATGCGATGAGAGAGTATAGACTCGGTGAATGTGGCGCGCCCGAAAGGATTCGAACCTCTGACCCCCAGATTCGTAGTCTGGTGCTCTATCCAGCTGAGCTACGGGCGCCCGATCGAAGACCGTGTC
>NZ_FOEB01000022.1:86133-121653 GCF_900110515.1 Methylobacterium sp. ap11
AAATGGCGCGCCCGAAAGGATTCGAACCTCTGACCCCCAGATTCGTAGTCTGGTGCTCTATCCAGCTGAGCTACGGGCGCCTGAACGGCGGGAATTGCTTCCCGCCGTTGGAAGTGGGATCTAAGGGGTCCGCCCTGGCTTGGCAACCCTTATTTCGCCGGCGCGGGGGCACCGGCGCAGGGGCACCGACGAAGGGGTCGTCGGGGATGGGCGGAGGCATGGAGCCCCCTCCCCCGACGCCGGGCGCCGTCCCCCGGTCAGAAGCCGGCCTGCGTGACGAACTTGGTGTTGAGGTAGGCTTCGATCGCCTCGGATCCGCCCTCGCTGCCGTAGCCCGAATCCTTGACGCCGCCGAAGGGCGTCTCCGGCAGGGCGATGCCGTGGTGGTTGATCGACATCATGCCGCTCTCGACCCGGGTGGCGAGCTTGGTCGCGGTCTCGGCCGAGCGGGTATAGGCGTAGGCGGCCAGGCCATAGGGCAGGCGGTTGGCTTCCGCGAAGGCCTCCTCGTCGTCCGAGAAGCGCTGGATCGCGGCGATCGGCCCGAAGGGCTCCTCGTTCATGATCCGGGCGTCGAGCGGCACGTCGGTGAAGACCGTCGGCTCGAAGAAGTTGCCCTGGTTGCCGATGCGCTTGCCGCCGGTGCGCAAGGTCGCGCCCTTCTGCTCGGCATCGGCCACGAAGCCCTCCATCGCCTCGATGCGGCGGCCATGGGCGAGCGGGCCCATCTTGACGCCGTCCTCGAGGCCGTTGCCGACCTTGAGGCCCTGGGACAGGCCCACGAAGCCGTCCACGAAGGCGTCGAACACCGAATCGTGGACGAGGAAGCGGGTCGGCGCGACGCAGACTTGGCCGGCATTGCGGAACTTGTTGGCGCCGAGCACCTGCACGGCCTTCTGCACGTCGGCGTCGCGGAAGACGATCGCCGGGGCGTGGCCGCCGAGCTCCATCGTGGCGCGCTTCATGTGCTGGCCGGCGAGCGCGGCGAGCTCCTTGCCGATCGCAGTCGAGCCCGTGAAGGTGATCTTGCGGATCACCGGGTGCGGGATGAGGTAGGACGAGATCGTCGCCGGATCGCCGAAGACGAGGCCGAGCACGTCGCCCGGCACGCCGGCATCGAGCAGGGCCTGGATCAGCGCGGTACAGCTCGCCGGCGTGTCCTCGGGGCCCTTGAGGATCACCGAGCAACCGGTGCAGAGCGCCGCCGAGACCTTGCGCACCGCCTGGTTGATCGGGAAGTTCCACGGCGTGAAGGCGGCGACCGGGCCGACCGGCTCGCGGATCACGAGCTGCATCACGCCCTCGGCGCGGGGCGGGATCACCCGGCCGTAGGCGCGCCGGCCCTCTTCCGCGAACCAGTCCATGGTGTCGGCGCCGCCGAGCACCTCCATCTTGGCCTCCGCCACCGGCTTGCCCTGCTCGAGGGTCATGATCCGGGCGATCTCGTCGGCGCGCTCGCGCATCAGGTTGGCGGCCTTGCGCAGCACCTTGCTGCGCTCGAAGGCCGAGACCTTGCGCCAGGCCTGGAAGCCGCGATCGGCCGCCGCCAGGGCCTGGTCGAGGTCGTCCCTGGTCGCGACGGCGAGCTGGCTCAGCGTCTCGCCGGTCGCCGGGTTGAGGATCGGCAGCGTCTGGCCGCCGCTGCCGGCGCGCCACTCGCCGGCGATGTGGAGCTTCACGTCTGGGAACATCGGGCCTCGTCCTCGTACCGGAGGGGATCGTCCCGAACTTAAGGCAGCGCTCCCAGAACGGACAGGCGGCGCGGCGCAAGGCCCCGTGCCGGGAGCCGCCTTGTCGCCCGCGCCGGTACCTGACAGACTTCCCGTCTTCCGAGCGAAGGCCGGCCCGGTCAGCGCGCGCCGACGGCGCGGGCGATGTCCTCGAAGCGCTTGTGGGTCTCGTCGATCTGGCCGGAGACGCTCCGGCGGAGACAGGCCGCGTCGCCCACGCCCTGGACGACGAAGCCGGTCCCGGCCCGGCCGCGGCAGTCGAGGTAGTGCGGCAGCACGAAGACGACGACCAGCACCAGGGTGGGAACCGCGAGCGTCAGCGCGAGCCTGACCGGCCAGGGCAAGCGGGCGCGCTCCCGCCCGCCCCGGGCCGTCGAGACGACGATGCGGATGTCGACCGGGTCCCGGCCGGATCCGCGGTCGATGCGGTCGCGTGGGGCCTTGCCGCCCCGGTTCGTGCCCGGCATCCCGGTCTCCCGGCCGCGCGGGGCCGTCGCGTGAAGGGGCGGATTCTGGTCCCGTGCGCCGGAAGCGCGCGGCTTTCGTGGCACGCCGCGGCTCACAGCATGACGTGCAGGCCGAAGGTCTCGGGCCGGAACGGCAGCCGGAAGGTGACGGCGAACCCGTTCTCGAGGTGACGCACCACGGTGGCGCGGCGCTTGCCGATGGTGACCGCCTCGCCCACGGCCGGCCGGTCGGGGACCGAGATCGCCGCGCCGGTCATCGACAGATCGATGATCGTCCCGGGCTGGACCCGGCCGTCGGCGCCGCGCACCTCGACAGTGCGGACGGTCGGCACGATGCGCGGGTCGCTGCGCTGGTCGGTCCGCCCGCTCGTCAGGCCGGCGAGCCAGTCGAGGCGGGCGGCGAAGCGGGCCCGCCGCTCCGGCCCGACATCGACCGCGAGGGTGAAGCCGTCCGGATTGATCGCCCGGATGGCGCCGGCCACCGGTCCGACGTCGTCGAGGTAGAGCGTGACCGGGTCGCCCAGGAGGCCGCTTTCCGGCGCCAGCACGTCGATGGCTGCGAGGGACAGGCTGCGGGTCTCGCAGGCATGCTCCGCCCCGCCCGGCAGGAGGTAGCGGCCGCCGACCCGGATCTGGATCGGCCGGGCACCCGGTTCCGGTTCAAGCTGGCTCTGCAACTTCAAGGCGTCCGCCACGATCGTTCAAGTGAGCGGTAGTTGTGTCGCCCGAGGATCGTCCGACCGCAAGGGCGCGCGCTGCCGCCGGCCCACCTTCTACGAAGAGGCTTAATGCCCGGTGCATGCGACACGAACGGACACGATTCGGCGCCCGTTTCGCGGGTGCCGGGGAGATTTTATTCCGCCGCGAACAGGCCGGCGGGCTCCTGGGCCGATCCCTTCGGGTCGCCCGGGGCGGGCTCCTGGGCCAATCCCTTCGGGTCGCCCGGGGCGGTCTCGCAGCCGAGCGCCGGCAGCGCGACGACGCGGTTGCCGCGGAAATCGGTGCGGCACACCGCGGCGCCGCGGCTCTCGACATAGGCCAGCAGCCGCCGCGCCCGGCCGGGCGAGCGCGAGCCGATGGCGCGGGCGAGCGCGTCGTCGGACGGGCACGGGGCGCCGGCCCGGGCGGCGCGGGCGAGCAGCAGGAAGAGGCCCTGGACCTCCTCGGGCAGGCCGGCGCAGGCCGCCATCACCGCCTCCGCCTCGTCGCCCTCGGCGGCCTCGCCGTCGACCCCGGCCCGCGCGATGGCGAGGCGGCGGCGGAAGCGTCCGAGATCCAGGGGCTCGCCCGGCAGCCGGCGCATCCGGCAGCGGACGAGGAAATCCTGGTAGAGCACCGCGATCGGGTGGTGGGCCCCGTCCGGGTCGGCGGCGATCTCGCGCAGGATCTCGGCGAGCGCGGCGTCCCGCTCGGCCTCGCTCATGCTCGGCGGCGCCTCGACGGGCTCGGGCGGCCGGTACTGCGCGAGCTGCTGCAGGAGGTCGGTCGGCGTCGCCCGCGGCGCGGGGGCCGGGCGCGGCGCCGGCATCCACGTCACCTCGTCCTCGGCGGGCGTCAGGATCAGGTCGCGCAGGGAATCGCCGGCGGCCGGGCTCGGCAGCGGCACGAGCTTGGGGCTCGACGACCGGGCCGAGGTCGCGACCGGCCCGATGGCGATCGGCAGCGGCCGCTTCGAAAGCGCGGGACCCAGCGCGATGAAGTGGCCGCGCTCCAGGTCGCGAAAGCTCTCGGCCTGGCGCCGCTCCAGGCCCAGAAGGTCGGCGGCGCGCGCCATGTCGATGTCGAGGAAGGTGCGGCCCATCAGGAAGTTCGACGCTTCCGCCGCGACGTTCTTGGCGAGCTTGGCGAGGCGCTGGGTCGCGATGATGCCGGCGAGCCCGCGCTTGCGGCCGCGGCACATCAGGTTGGTCATCGCCCCGAGGGAGGCCTTGCGGGCCTCGTCCGAGACCTCGCCGGCGGCGGCGGGCGCGAAGAGCTGCGCCTCGTCCACCACCACGAGCACCGGGTACCAGTGGTCGCGCTCGGCCTCGAACAACCCGCCCAGGAAGGCCGCGGCGGCGCGCATCTGCGCCTCGACGTCGAGGTTCTCGAGCGTCAGCACCACCGAGACCCGGTGCGCCCGCACCCGCGCGGCGATCCGCTGGAGGTCGGCCTCGCCGTGGTCGCCCTCGACCACGACGTGGCCGTGGGCGTCGGCCAGGGTGACGAAGTCGCCCTCGGGATCGATCACCACCTGCTGGACGTGCGGCGCGCTCTGCTCGAGCAGCCGGCGCAGCAGGTGCGACTTGCCCGAGCCGGAGTTGCCCTGGACGAGCAGGCGCGTCGCCAGCAGTTCCTCCAGGTCGAGGGCGGCCGGCCGGCCGCCGCTCGCCACCCCCATCTCGACGCTGATCGTCATCTCGGCTCCCTGCGATGGCCCGACTCGTAACACGGCGGGCCCCGCCTCGATCCGCGCCGCGCGGCCGGGTCCACAGGCAGTTCGCCTCAGCCCGAGGCGAGCGCCCGCGACCCCTCGCCCAGGCGCTCGATCATCCGGCGGCGCCACGCCTCCACCGGATCGTCGGGCTCGAGCAGGTCGGGCCCGCCGACGCCGCGGGCCCACAGGAAGGCGCCCATCACCGCGTGGTCGGCATAGAGCGGGGCGTCGCCGCCGAGGAAGGGCTGGGCGCGCAGCACGGTGCGGACCGGCGCGAGGGTCCTTCGCAGGACGGCGAGCTGGGCCTCGGGATCGGGGCAGACCGCCTCGAGCGGCTTGCCGAAGCGGGCCTCGCGGCTCCTGCGGAAATAGGCCCGGTCGTCGGCGGCGAGGTGGCGGTGGATGGGCAGGAGGAGGAGCGGCACCAGGGCGAGGTGCAGCACCTGGTCGGTCCAGGCGACGTGGAAGCGGGTCAGCGCCTGCCCCGCCGCGCCGCCGAACAGCGACGGGCGGTCCGGGTAGGCCGCCTCGAGATGGGCGGCGATGACCGAGGATTCGGCGATCGGGCGCCCGTCCTCGACCAGCACCGGCACCTTGTCCGAGCCCGAGAAGGCCAGCGCCCCGGTCTCGGTGAAGCGCCACGGCCGCCCCTCGAAGGCGAGGCCCTTGTGCTCCAGGGCGAGGCGGATGCGCCAGCAGAACGGGCTGAAGCGCCGGTCCGGGTCGGCGGCGGCGAGTTCGTAGAGCACGCGGGACACGAGGCGTTCCTCCGGCGGCGCCCCGGTGAGCCGGGCGCCTTGGCCCGCCGGATCATGGCGGCGGGCGGCCAGGGCGGCAACGCCCCCCTGGGGATGGACCGGGCGACGCAACCCGTCGCGGCGGGCGCGATCCCGCCTCGCGACAGGCAGGACCGTCCGGGGAAGGTTATGGCGCGCCTCCCCTCCCCCGTGCGGGAGACGGGATCGCGCGCTCGATTCTTCGCGGTGTCTTCATCCGGCCATTCTCGCGAGGAAGCGGGCCGGTCCACGACGATCCGCCGAACCGGACACCCTCGCGGGTGCGGAAAACGAAATTTTCGCAATGCCCGACACAGGAGAAATCCTGTCCCGTCTTGCCGTCGAGTTTGGATTTCCCGTTCATTGACGGCAGAACCGGGGGATGAGAGCTTTCGACAGCATCCGACGAGCCGGCAACGACTGCTGTACGCCTCGGATGATCTCTACTGGAGTTTGTTCGATGCATCCCACACGCCGCTCCGTCCTCGCGGGGCTGATGACGGCCGGCACCCTCGCGGCGGGTCCGGCCCGCGCCGCGCAGACCGCGCTCAAGGAATTCCGGATCGGCTACCAGAAGATCGGGCTGATCGTGGTCACGCGCCAGCAGCAGCTGATCGAGACGCAGCTCGCCGATCGCGGCGTCAAGGTGCGATGGTTCGAGTTCCAGGCCGGTCCGCCGCTGCTTGAGGCGCTCAACGCCGGCAGCATCGATTTCGGCTATACCGGCGACGCACCGCCGATCTTCTCACAGGCCGCCGGCGGCAACCTGGTCTATACCGCGGCGGCAGCGCCCTCCGGCGAGGGCGAGGCGATCCTGGTGAAGGAGGCGTCGCCGATCCGCACGGTCGCCGATCTCAGGGGCCGCAAGGTGGCGGTCGGGCGCGGCACCTCCTCGCACAACCTGCTGGTCGCCGCCCTTGAGAAGGCGGGATTGAGCTTCGCGGACATCACGCCGGTCTACCTCTCGCCGGCCGATGCGGGCTCGGCCTTCACCGGCGACAGCGTCGACGCCTGGGCGATCTGGGACCCGTACTTCGCCGTCGCGCAGGCGCGCGACAAGACCCGGGTGCTCACCACATCCGGGCAGACCCTCGACGTGTCGGGCTACTTCCTCGCCAACAAGACCTTCGCGCAGACCCACCCGGCGGTGGTGAGCGCGGCCCTGCGGGCGCTGGAGCAGGGCGCGGCCTGGGCCGAGGCGCATCGCGATCAGGTGGCGCAGGCGCTCGCCGAGGTCACCGGCATCCCGCTGCCGATCCAGAAGGCCGCCGCCGACCGGACCCAGTTCGCGGTGCGGCCGCTGACCGACCGGATCCTCGACGGCCAGCAGGCGACCGCCGACCGCTTCCACCGCCTCGGCCTGATCCCGCGGGCGATCACCGTGCGCGACGCGGTGTGGGTGGCCCCGCCGCCGTCCTGACCCGGGCGGCCCGGGCTCCGTTCGAGGTCCTTCGGGGCGGCGAGCCGCACGGTCACATCGCCGAGGCGGCGACGCGCGGCCGCGGGGCCGAGGCCTCGGCCTTCTCGGCCGAGCGGATCGCCTTCCAGGCATTGGGCTGGGTGACGGAGGCGCGGAGCGCCGCGACGTTCTGGGCCGCCTCCGCGGGCCCGAGGTCGCGGGTGAGGATCTGCTCGGCCTCGCCGAAGCGGCCCTGCAGCCCGAGCACCAGGGCGAGGTTCTGGCGCACCCGGGCATCGGCGCGGGGGTCGGCGCTGGCCTGGCGCAGGGTCGCCTCGGCCTCGGGCAGCCGCTTGGCGAGCGCGTAGGACAGGCCGAGATTCGACATCACCGCCGGCTCGCCCGGGACGATCTTCAGCGCCGCCTCGTAGTAGCGCTGGGCCTGCAGGTGATCGCCCATCTGGTCGGCCACCGCGCCCTGCGCCGAGAGCACGCGCCAGTCGGGATTGGCCGGCGAGTGGGCGTTGCGCAGCACTTCCGCCGCCTCGGCGAGACGGCCAACCTCGGCCAGGCTCTTGCCGTAGGCGGAGAGCACCGCCGGGTTCTTCGGGTTGCGCAGGGCGGTCTGCTGCAGCACCGCCGCGGCCTGCGAGCCCTGGTCGGTGGCGCGCAGCGCGTGGGCGTAGGCCATGGCGGTGCCGACGTCGCCCGGGTCGCGCTCGTAGCGGGCGGCGAGCCGTCCGACGTCGCGGCGCGCGGTATCGGCGGGCGCGGCGACGTCGATCGAGCCGGTGGTCAGCGGCTTGCGCGACAGGCAGCCCGAGGCCATCAGCGCCACCGCCGCGACGACGGCGAGGCGCCGCAGGGCGTTCGAGCGGACGGGACGGGTCTCGACGGTCGCGGGCATCGGCCACTCCAGGAACGGGCCTGGGATGTGGCAACCCGCTCCCACGGCCCTCGTGACCGTGGTGATAGGTCGTTAACCCTAATCGGCCGTTAACGCCGGGGCGTGTCCGAGGGCGTCGCCTTCGGAGCCGGCGGCCGGGTCTCGGCGCCGCCACGATCGGTCCCGGTCCCGTGCCGGCTCGACGTCACGGCCTCGCCGTCGTGGCGGCTGCCGTCCTCGATGCCGATGGTCTCGCGCCGCTCCAGCGGGTTGATGGGCTTCCTGTCCTCGGTCATGACGATCTCCTCGGGGTCGGATGGGGTCCGGGGTGACGCCGCGGGCCCGCCGGGGTTCCCGGCCTGCGGCGAGGCGACCGGGGCCACGCGCTCCGGCGCTCGTCCTCAAGCCACTTGCTCGGGGCGTTTTGCCCGAGGATTGACAACAGTCCCGTCTTGGCTCCCCCTCCGGCCCTCCGCCGTCCGCGTTGAAGGAAGGGATGCCCCGCGTGACCACGCTCCTGCCCGCGACCGAGACCGCCATCCCGATCCGCTGCGTCGACGCCGCCGGCTGGCCGGCCGCCCTGGCGGCGCTCCCGCCGCTCGCCGCCGCCTTCGCGCGGGCGAGCGGGTTCGAGGCCAAGCCCGGCCGCATCGCCCTGCTGCCGGGGCCGGACGGGGCGATCGAGAGCGTGCTGTTCGGGGTCGAGGGCGGGGACAAGGGCGACGCCTTCGCGGCCGGGCGCCTGCCCGACGCCCTCCCCGAGGGGACCTACCGGCTCGACGGCTATCCCGGCGATCCGGCGCTGGCGGCGCTCGCCTGGCGGCTGTCGGGCTACCGTTTCGGCCGCTACCGCGAGCGGGCGGCGCCGCAGGCGCGGCTCGCCGCGCCTGCGGGCGTCGACGCCACCGAGATCGACCGCATCGCCGATGCGGTGGCGGCGGGCCGCGACCTCGTCAACACCCCGGCGAACGACCTCGGCCCGGCGGAGGTCGAGGCGGCCGCGCGGGCCCTGGCCGAAAAGTTCGGCGCCGCCTGCACGGTGGTGGCGGGCGAGGCGCTGGAGGCGGGCTTTCCGCTCGTCGCGGCGGTGGGCCGGGCCTCGCCGCGGGCGCCGCGGCTGATCGACATCGCCTGGGGCGACCCGTCGGCGCCGCGCGTCACCCTCGTCGGCAAGGGCGTGGTGTTCGATACCGGCGGCCTCGACATCAAGCCCTCGGCCGCGATGCTGCTGATGAAGAAGGACATGGCCGGCGCCGCGGTGGCGCTCGCCGCCGCCGAGATGGTGATGGGGGCGGGCCTGCCCGTCCGGCTGCGGGTGCTGGTCCCGACGGTCGAGAACGCGGTCGCGGGCGACGCCTTCCGGCCCGGCGACGTACTCAAGAGCCGGCGCGGCCTCACCGTCGAGATCGGCAACACCGACGCGGAAGGCCGGCTGATCCTGGCCGACGCCCTCGCGCTCGCCGACGAGGAGGCACCGGAGCTGGTCTTCGACTTCGCCACCCTGACGGGCGCCGCCCGGGTGGCGCTCGGCCCCGACCTGCCGGCCCTGTTCACCGAGGACGACGCCCTGGCGGCGGAGCTTTGCGCCACCGGCCTTTCCGTCAACGACCCGGTCTGGCGGATGCCGCTCTGGGCGCCCTATGCGGGCCTGCTCGATTCCAAGGTCGCGGACCTCAACAACGTCTCGGGCGGGCCGTTCGCCGGGGCGGTCACGGCGGCCCTGTTCCTGCGCCGCTTCGCGCCTGCCGCCAAGGCGCATGTCCACCTCGACCTCTACGGCTGGAACCCGAGCGCCAAGCCCGGCCGGCCGGAGGGCGGCGAGGTGCAGACCGCGCGCCTCGTCTACGCCCTCCTGAAGCGCCGCTACGCCGCGCCGAGGGCGGCCCGCTCCGCCTCGTAGGCCTCCCGCACCGGGCCCTTGCCGTAGCGGCGCTCCAGCCGCCGCACGGTGAAGTGGCCGCGGGCGATCGACTGGAAATGGTCCATGAAGGCGGTGTTGACGGCCGCGCCCCCGAGCGCGCCGAGCACCGGCACCGCCTGGGCGGCGAGCTTCTGCGAGACCACGCCGCCGAACCGGGCGCCGACCTGGCCGGCGAACCGCATCAGCGCCGGCGCGCTCTCGTCGAGGAGGCCGCGGCCGGCGGCGTAGCGGGCAGCCTCCGACATCGCCTTGGCGAGCGCCCCGCGCACCGCGAAGTAGCCGCTCTCGGCGGCGTTCCCGGCGGGTGCATCGGCCTGGGCCGGGCCGCGGCCGCCGAGGGCGAAGACCTGCATGCAGGCGAGCGCCGCCTCGGGATCGCCGAGGTCCTCGCCCTCGCGCTGGGCGATCTCGGCGATCGAGCGCAGCATCAGGGTGGTGGAGAGCGGCAGCTCGACGGCGAGCGTGGTGAGCCCGAAGGCGCCACCGACGGCGCCCGACAAGGCCGCCAGCGCCTTGTGGCCGCGGTCGCCGGGCGGAAAGCGGCCGATGAGGTCGATCGCCCGGTCGCGCCAGGACGGCGACCAGGACGGCGGGAGGTCGGGCCCGAGGGGTGCCAGCGCCGCGGCGTCGGGGTCGGTCGCGGCGGATTTCGCCGGCAGGGTCGCCAGGGCCGCCCGCAGGGCGCCGCGCATCGCCGTCTCGGTGGCGTGGCCGACCGCATCCATCACCGGGGCCGGCAGGGCGCGGCCGATGAGGTCGAGAGGCGCGCCGGCCATGGCCGACAGCCGGCCGGCGAGGCTCGGCCGCTCCAGGGCCGCGACCGCCCGGCGCAGGGCGGCGCGGTCCTCCGCGGTGAGGGGCTCCGGCGCCCCGACCGGGACGGGGGACGGGACGGGCTCGACGGCGACGATCTCGGACACGGGCGCTCCCTCTCGGGCGACAGGCGATGCGACGGGCGGGCCGTCGCATCGAACGTGCCGATAAAGCTGGGGCGCCCGGGGAGGGTTCCGCAAGGGGCGGCGAGAGGCGGCGGCGAGGGGCGGCGGCGAGAGGGGCCGGAGAGCGGGGCGGCGCGAGAGCCGCCTCAGGCCCGGGCCGGCAGGTCCTGCGCCGGTTCCGCCCCCGGGGCCGGCTCGGTCTCGCCCGGCAGGAGCCGCAGGCCGAGGCAGAGCAGCGTCACCGGGATGCCGACCGCCGCGGTCATCGTGAAGAAGACCGGGTAGCCGAGCGACTCGACGGCGAAGCCCGACAAGCCGCCGACGAACTTGCCCGGCAGCGCGTAGAGCGAGGAGAGCAGCGCGTACTGCGTCGCCGCGAAGGCCGGCGAGGTCAGGCTCGACATGTAGGCGATGAGCGCGGTGCCCGCGAAGGCACCGGCGAAGTTGTCGATGCTGATGCTGGCCACCAGCAGCGGCAGGTCGTGGCCGGCCAGCGCCAGCCAGGCGAACATCAGGTTGGAGGCCGAGGCCGCGATGCCGCCGATCAGGAGCGCCGGGTAGAGGCCGAGCCGGCTCACCGCGATGCCGCCCGCGAAGGCCCCGGCAATGCCGATCCAGACGCCGTAGACCTTCGAGACCGTGGCGATCTCCGACAGGGTGAACTGCATGTCGATGTAGAGCGGGTTCGCCATGATGCCCGACACGATGTCGGGCAGGCGGTAGACGGTGATCAGCGCCAGGATCAGCACCAGACCCGTCCCCTTGCGGGCGACGAGGTCGGCGAAGGGCTCGACCACCGCCTCGCGCAGCGCGTGGCGCCAGCCGCGCCGGGGTCCGGGGTCGCGCGCCTGCACCTTCGGGGCGGCGAGCGTGCCGCCGAGCGCGACCAGCATCAGGAGCGCCATGGCGCCGTAGGCGGGCGCCCAGCCGAAGGCGTCGGCGACGAACAGCGCGCCGGCGCCGGCGCAGATGCGGGCGAGGCTGTAGCCGAGCTGGTAGGACGCCAGCATCATGCCCTGGCGCTCGGTCGGCGCGGAATCGATGCGCCAGCCGTCGACCACGATGTCCTGGGTCGCCGACGCGAAGGCGATCACGAGGGCGCAGGCCACCGTGTAGCCGAGCGAGGTCGCCGGATCGCCCCGGCTCATCGCGATCAGGCCGGCGGCGACGGCGAGCTGCGACAGCAGCATCCAGGCCCGGCGCCGGCCGAGCAGGCGCGAGAGCACCGGCAGGTCGAGCCGGTCGATCACCGGGGCCCAGAGGAACTTCAGCGTGTAGGCGAGCGACACGTAGCTGAGGAGGCCGATGCTCGAGCGCTCGATGCCGGCGCTGCGCAGCCAGGCCGACAGGGTGGCGAAGACGAGCAGGATCGGCAGGCCGGCGCCGAAGCCGAGCACCAGCATCATGGCCATGCGCCGGTCGGCCGCCACGTCCCGCAGGGTGGCGCGGGTGCGGGCGACCCAGCCGGCGGCCGGCCGTCCCGTCCCGGATGTCGTCTTCCCGGCTGCCGTCATCGCGCGCGTCGTCCTTCCGGGCACCGCACCTCCCCCGCCGGAGCCGGCGGCGAGACGATGCAAAAACAATGAACACGACAGAATTGCGCCGCGCATTTCCGCCGGGCGCCGCCGCGCCCGGCCGCCGCCGCGCACTCGACGCCAGGATGTGGGCGGGATCATGATGGAGAAAGGATTAACATTGCGTCCACCGAAGCTTACGCTGCGAATGGGAACCGCACCCCGGGTCGCGGGTTCGCTGGGATAGATTGGGGGTGATTCCCCTCTCCGTCCGGGCTCCTCCGGGCGGTGCCAGCCGGCGGTGGGCGAGTGCGGATGATCGGGTTGGACGCTCCCAGGCAGGCCGAGGCGAGCCCCGCGCAGGCGGCCGACCGTTTCCCCGGCGCCCGCTTCGCGGACGCCTTCCGGGCGAGCGAGACGCCGATGGTCATGACCGACCCGGGCCGGCCCGACAACCCGATCGTGTTCGCCAACCCCGCCTTCTGCCGCGTCACCGGCTACGAAGAGCACGAGGTAATGGGCCGCAACTGCCGCTTCCTCCAGGGGCCCGACACCGACCCGGCCGCCATCGCCCGGGTGCGGCAGGCGGTGGCCCAGGGCGAGCCGGTGCAGGTCGACATCCTGAACTACCGCAAGGACGGGCGCCCGTTCTGGAACGCCATGACGCTGACGCCGGTCCGAGACGAGCGCGGGACGCTGTCCACCTACTTCGCGCTGCTCTCCGACGTCACCGGCACACGGCAGGCCGAGCTGGCGCTGATGCGGGAGAAGGAGGTCCTCGCCCGGGACATCGAGGCACGCAACCGGGCGCTCCAGGCCGCCCTCGACCAGCAGACCGCGCTGCTGCACGAGGTCGACCACCGGGTGAAGAACAACCTCCAGGTGATCTCCTCCCTGGTGCTGCTCAAGGCGCGGCGCGCCCAGGACCAAGCCTGCCGCGAGGTGCTGCGCAGCATGGCCGACCGCATCGGCGCGCTCGCCACCGTCCACCGCCTGCTCTACACCCTCGACGACGTCTCGCGCTTCGAGCTGCGCGACTTCGCGGCCGATTTCGCCATCGAGCTCGAGGCCGGGATCGACCCCGAGCGGATCGCGCTGACGGTCGACGTCGAGGCGGTGGCGGTGCCGGCCTCGATGGCCGCGCCGCTGGCACTCCTGATGCACGAGCTCGCCACCAACGCCGTGCGGCACGCCTTCCCGGACGGCCGCCGGGGCCGGGTCGCCCTCACGGCGCGACGCGAGGGCGAGCATCTGGTGCTCGAGGTCTGGGACGACGGGATCGGCCTGTCCGACGCGCCCGCCAACCCGGAGGCGTTCGGCCGCGACCTCGTCGGCATGCTGGTGCGCCAGTTGCGGGGGAGCCTCGTCGTCGAGGATCTGGGCCCCGGCACCCGGGCCCACGTGGTGCTGCCCTTGGGCCCCAGCTCGGGACTCGGCTCGGGACCTGGGCGGTGAAGGGACCGGCGTTGCGGGTTCTCATCGTCGAGGACGAGGCGTTCATCGCCCTCGAGCTCGAATGCCTGATCGAGGAGGCGGGCCACGTCCCGGTCGGCGTGGCGACCCGGTCGCAGGAGGCGGTCGCGCTCGCCCGCGACCTCGCGCCCGACGTCGCCCTCGTCGACGTCCACCTCGCCGACGGGCCGACCGGGATCGGGGTGGCGCAGGACCTGAGCGCCCGGCCCGGCACGACGGTGCTGTTCACCACCGCCAACGCCAAGCGGGTGCCGCCGGACTTCGCCGGTGCCGCCGGGATCATCGCCAAGCCCTATTCGGAGCGGGTGATCCGGGCGGCCCTGGCCTATGTGGCGTGGCGCCGTCACGGCGGCGCATCGACGGAGCCGCCGGACGGGGTGGTGCTGTCGCCCGCGATCCGCGGGGAGGCGGCGCCCGATCCCGACCTGCCGGCCTGATCGATCGCCGCCGCCCGCACGGGCCGGCGCGGCGCGAAACGGCGCTCCGTCAGGGCCAGACGGGCGCGCCGTCGAGCCCCGCGGTCTCGGGCAGACCGCAGATCAGGTTGGCGTTCTGTACCGCCTGGCCCGCCGCGCCCTTGCCGAGGTTGTCGACCACGCCCATCGCGATCACCAGATCGCGTGCGGGATCGGCCGCATAGCTGACGAAGGCGAGGTTCGAACCCGTCGCCCACTTGGTCTGCGGCGGCCTGTCGGTCACGCGGACGAAGGCCCGCCCGGCATAGAAGCTCCGGGCCGCCTCCAGGCACTCCTGCGTGGTCGCCCGGCCGCGGGCGTACAGGGTGACGAGGATGCCGCGGGTCATCGGGACGAGGTGCGGCGTGAACACCAGCCCGGCGGCGCTGCCTCCGCCCAACCGCTCGATCGTCTCGGCGATCTCGGGCATGTGGGTGTGCTGGAGCAGGCCGTAGGGCACCAGGTTCTCGTTGCTCTCGGCGTAGCCGAACCGGCTGTCGCCGCCGCCCCGGCCGGCCCCGGAGATGCCGGTCTTGGCGTCGACGATGATGTGGCCGGGCGCGATCAGTTTCCCGGCCAGCAGCGGCGCCAGCGCAATCAGCGTCGCCGCGGGAAAGCAGCCGGGATTGGCGATGCGGGTCCGGCCGGCGATCCGGTCCGGCCAGACGTCGGCCAGGCCGTAGGTCCAGCCCTCGGCGTAGCGGTGGTCGCCGCCGATATCGACGATCTTCACGTCCCGGGGCACGCGCGCCAGCGCCTCGGCCGAGGTGCCGGTCGGCAGCGAGGCGAACAGCACGTCGAGCGGCGGCAGGGCCGCGGGGTCCCATTTCTCGATGACGAGATCGGCGAACCGGGCCGGCGCGCCGGGGAAGCGCTCGACGAGGCGGCTGCCGGCGCTGCCCTCGCCGGCGGCGTAGACGAGCTCGAAGGACGGGTGGCCGGCGATCAGGCGCATCGCCTCGCCGCCGCCGAAACCGCTGATGCCGACGATGCCGACGCGAATGCTCATGGGAGTGTCCTTCCGGGTTGCGGGCAAAAGAAAACCCCCGGAGCCGGAGGCTGCGGGGGTCGTCCGGGAATGCGGGCCGGGCGGCTGCGACGCGGGGTGGAGTCGGTCGAGGCCCGAGGGGTCAGGCCGCCGCCACGCGGAGGAACGCCGATCGACGCGCAGCGCACGGAGCCGCCGCGTGAGAGGGGCGACGTCGGCGTCGATCGCGAAGGGTCCGGTCCGGGCTCATGTCCCGCGACACTGTCGCCCACCCCGTCCATCGTCAAGCGGAATGTCCGCCCGCCGCCGACGGGATTTTCCGCGATCGGACGGCGAGCGTCCGGCCCCGACCCCTCCGTCGCGAGGGAAGCGCCGGGAACGGCCCTCGACCATGTCCGGCGCCCCTCACGATTACATATGCTTAATCTTGTTTCCCCTAGGTAAATAGATCAACCACGGGTAGTAAAAAGCGAATATCCGACGTTGATATCGTCATAAAAACTTCAAATACTGGCCTTTACCATCTCTCGACGACCCGCAACTTGGCGGCGCGAGGACGTCGGCGCACCCCGCCCCGACGAAGGCCGGGCCATGTCCCGGCGGATGCGCCAGGGGTCGCAGAGCCGGCGGGCGACGGCGCGTATGCGCAACGCCGCCCGCCCCGAACGCCGCCTGGCGGGCGGCGCCCTGAACGACATTGTCGACGGAGTGTAGCCGATGCCTACCTCAATAAACTTTCGTTCCGCTCACGCGACGCCAGCCTCCGGGCGCGAGAACAACTCCCGGGGCGAGACCTACAGCGATGTCGTCGTCGTCGGCGCCGGCATCGTCGGACTGACCAATGCGCTGCAATTCGCCAAGCGCGGCCTGACGGTGACGCTCGTCGACAACGTCGAGAGCCGGAAGGACAGCTACAAGGTCGGCGAATCCTTCCTGGTGTTCACGAGCGCCTTCCTGCGGACCGTCGGCGAACTGGACCGCTTCATCTCCGAGGAATCGTTCATCAAGCTCGGCGTCTGGTTCACCGCCGGCGCGGAGCACAAGACGGAATTCTCCGGAACGACCGAGTGGGCGGTCAACGCCGACCCGCATCCGCCGCATTATCTTTTCGACCACGCCCCCGACAAGAAATGGTTCCGCTGCATGTTTCTCGACATGCAGATCGCGCGGCCGGACGCCGAGGCCGCGATGCGCGACGCCGTCCGCCGGCACCCCGGCATCCGGTTCCTCGACGACGTCCGCGTCGAGGCGATCGACCTCGCCGAGACCGACGCCCCGCATCGCCTGACGCTCGCCGGCGACAAGTACCCCTCGCCCCTGGAAGCCGGCTGGGTGATGGATTGCTCGGGGCGCAACCGCCTGCTGGCCCGCAAGCTCGACCACCGGGCGGAACGGCAGGAGATGGACGACGGGTTCCAGACCTCCGCGGCCTGGGGCCAGTTCTCCCACGTCGACGACGCCAAGTTCGACGAGCGCTGGACCGCCCTGCTCGCCTCGGGCCAGCGGACGCCGCGCGACCTCTACACCGTCCACCTGTGGGGCGTCGGCTACTGGATCTGGGTGATCCGTCTCTCGCAGAACCGGATCAGCGTCGGCGTGACCTTCGACCTGCGCCGCACGCCCGTCGAGGGAACGCTGCGCGAGCAGTTCTGGGCCCTGATCCGCCGCCATCCGGTGCTCGACGGGATCATCGGCGAGGAGACGCTGCTCGAGTTCCAGGCCTACCGCCAGGTCCAGCACTGGACCGACCGGTTCGTCAGCGCCAAACGCTACGCGATGGCCGGGGATGCCGGCAGCATCATCGACGCCTATTACAGCCAGGGCATCGCGCTGGCGCTGGTCTCGAGCTGGCACATCGCCAACGTGATGGAGCGGCAGGTCAAGACCGGCGAGATCGACGACGCCTATATCGGCCGCATCAACGAGGCGACGCGGCAGGACTGGGCGATGATGCGCAACATGGTGCGCGAGAAGTACACGCCCGCGATCGAGGATTCGCGCTTCTTCCTTCTGTCCCACATCCTCGACATGGCGATCTTCTGGTGCATGGGCAGCACGCGGGCCAAGCTGACGCATTGGCTGGTGCGCACCGAAGGCCATTCGGACCGGGAGACCCCGGCGCTCGAACGGCTCCGGCGCGACGTGGAACGCCGCCTGTTCTACTCGCGCTCGCCCTACTGGCTCGGCCTGTCGCCCGAACGGGTGCAGCGTCTCCAGCGCTTCCTGCAGGGCAGGATCGCCGAACGGGCGCGCTGGCGCCAGCGCCACGGCATCGTCCCTCCCCCGCTCAAGAGCGTCCTGTCGGTCACGGCGCCGCTGCCGCGCATCTGGCGGCTGCCCTTCGCCAGGACGGGGCAGGTGCTCGACATCAGCGCCCGCGACCTCGTCCAGCCGGCCGCGCAGCGCCCCGCCGGGACGGCGACGTGGTTCGACCACCTGCCGATCCCGATCAACACCAAGCTCGACTGGGTCATCAGGCTGCGCCCGCTCGGCCTTCTGGCCTGCTTCGCCTTCGGCTACGTCTACGACGCCGCCGATACCAGCCGGCGCAAGCTCCTGATGCGGCTGTCGCGGAAGAACGCCGGGAAATCCTCGCCCCTCTCCACCGACCTGACGAACAACGCGGGGGGCTCCCGTGCGTAAGGCCCTCTACCTGAGCCTCGGCGCGCCCCACCTCGAATATCCCGCGGTGGAGGAGGCCCTTCGCGCCGAGGGCGTGGCGGCGCGGATGGTCCATCTCGACGCGTTCGACACGCTCGATCTCGGCGAGATGGACCTCGTGAACCTGCGCATGTGCCGGTGGTACCACAAGGAGCCACGCTTCCAGGAGCGCGTGGAGCGCGTCCACGAGCGGCTCCTGGCGGCACCGAACGGTCCGGTTCCGCTCGCCAACCCGCTGCCGCTGGTCCTCGACGCCCTCGACAAGGGACGCTACCTGCGAAAGCTGGCGCAGGACGGGATCGACCTCGTTCCCACCCGGTGGATCGCCAAGGGCTCCGCCTTCGACGTCGTCCGGACGATGGAGGAGGCCGGCTGGGACGACGTCGTCGTCAAGCCGACCGTGTCGTCGGGCTCCTGGAACACCATCCGGGTGTCCCGGCGCGGTCCGGCGCTGGACGAGCACCACTTCGTCCTCGCCGAGGGCGGGTTCCCGAGACAGGCCGAGATGGCCGCGCTGGCCCGGACGCACGAGCTGATCGTGCAGCCGTTCCTGTCCTCCGTCCTCGATTTCGGCGAGCTGTCCTTCGTGTTCCTCGGCGGGAGCCTGAGCCACGTCGTGCGCAAGACCGTCGGCGACCAGGGAGGCTGGTGGGCGCACGAGCAGCTGGGCGGCCGGAACCATCGCTGGACCCCGAGCCCCGCGGAGGAACGCTGGGCGACGGGGGTGAACGACGCGCTCGAACGGCGCTACGGCCCGCTCTGGTTTTCCCGCATCGACGGGCTCCAGGGCGCCGACGGCCGCCTGCAGCTGCTCGAATGCGAGCTGGCGATCCCGCGCCTCCTCCTGCCGGAGGGCAACGCCTTCGGGCGCTACGCAACGGTCATCGCCGAGGGGATCGAGCGCCACCGGTCCGGCCGAGAGCGGACGCGTGCGGCCTGAGCCTGTCTGATACGAGATCCGGAAGATGACTTCCGGATCTCGTATCACCAGCCAGCGCGGCGCCTGAGCGAAGCCGCTTTCCGCATCGCGAAGCAATCAATCGGAAAGCGTATGAGTGGAATTTTATCATCGATACTTGGGACAGGCATACCCACTCACCTCATCCTGAGGTGCCGCGTAGCGGCCTCGAAGGAGGGCTCTAGGAATCGCCGAGACTTCCGGAGCCCTCCTTCTAGGTCAGTCGATCGAAGATCGACCAACACCTCGGGATGAGGTGGGAGGATAGGATTACCCGTTATTTCCGAACATGCGATCGATGATTGCGCGTGAACAAGCTCTGAGCGTCGGAACGGGCGGCGCCGGGGGCGCCGTTTCCGCCCCTCACGTCAGTCGCCCGCCCGCGCCGCCTTGAGCCGGTAGAGAGCGTCCAGCGCCTCGCGCGGGCTCAACGCATCCGGGTCGATCCCGTCGAGCATCGCGCCGACCGGGTCGGGCCTCTCCGAAGGCACAGGCGGCGGCGGCGCGGCCGGCATCGCGGCGAAGAGCGGCAGCTCGGCCGGGGCCTTCCGTCGTCCGGAACCGCCCTCCCCCTTCTCCAGCTCGGCGAGCAGCGCCTTGGCGCGGGCGATGACCGGGGCGGGCAGGCCGGCGAGCCGCGCGACCTGCAGACCGTAGGAGCGGTCGGCCGCGCCCGGCACCACCTCGTGCAGGAACACCACGTCGCCCTTCCACTCGGTCACCTTGAGGGTGGCGTTGGAGAGCCGCTCCAGGCGCTGGGCCAGCCCCGTCAGCTCGTGGAAATGGGTGGCGAACAGCGCCCGGCAGCCATTGGTGCCGTGCAGGTGCTCCAGGCAGGCCCAGGCGATCGAGAGGCCGTCGAAGGTCGCGGTGCCGCGCCCGATCTCGTCGAGCACGACGAGGGAGCGGCGCGTCGCCTGGTTGAGGATCGCCGCGGTCTCGACCATCTCGACCATGAAGGTCGAGTGGCCGCGTGCCAGGTCGTCGGCGGCGCCGACGCGGGAAAAGAGCCGGTCGACGAGGCCGAGATGGGCCGATGTCGCCGGAACGAAGGCGCCCATCTGGGCCAGCACCGCGATGAGCGCGTTCTGGCGCAGGAAGGTCGACTTGCCGCCCATGTTCGGGCCGGTGACGAGGAGGATCTGGCCGGCCTCGCGCCCCGACAGGTCGCAGGCATTGGCGATGAAGGCCTCGCCGGCCTTGGTCAACGCCGCCTCGACCACGGGGTGGCGCCCGCCCTCGATCCGGAAGGCGAGGCCGTCGTCGACCACCGGCCGGGTCCAGTTCAGCTCGACGGCGAGCTCCGCGTGCGAGGCCGCGACGTCCAAAGCCGCGAGCGCGCCCGCCGCCGCCACGATCGCGTCGGACTGCGCCATCACGGACGCCGACAGGTTCTCGAAGACTTCGAGTTCGAGGGCGAGCCCGCGCCCGGCGGCATTGGCGATCTTCGTTTCCAGTTCGCCCAGTTCCACGCTGGTGAAGCGCATCGCGTCCACCATCGTCTGGCGGTGGACGAAGGTGGCGCGCCAGGGGTCCTTCAGCAGGGTCTCGCCGAAGGCCTGCGGCACCTCGATGAAGTAGCCGAGCAGGTTGTTGTGCTTGATTCGGAGCGTCCGGCAGCCAGTCTCGGTGGCGTAGCGGGCCTGGAGACCGGCGACGACCTGGCGCGAATCGCGCTGGAGGGTGCGGGATTCGTCGAGTTCGGCCCGGTAGCCCTCGCGCACGAAGCCGCCGTCGCGGCGCTGCAGCGGCAGGTCGTCGGCGAGCGCGGCGGAGAGGTCGTCGGCCAGCCCCTCGTCGAGCCCGGCGAGGATGCGGGCGGCCTTGCCGATCTCGCCCGGCAGCGCGCCGGCCCCGGCGAGCGCCGTCGCGATGCCGCGGGCGGCCATCAGCCCGTCGCGCAAAGCCGCGAGGTCGCGGGGCCCGGCCCGGCCGAGGCCGATGCGGGTGAGCGCCCGGGCCATGTCGGGCGCGCGCGCCAGCTCGGCCCGCAATTCGGTCCGCAACGGCCCCTCGGAGACCAGGAACGCGACCGCGTCGTGCCGGCGCCGGATCAGGGCGAGGTCGGTCGAGGGGCCGGCGAGCCGCTCGGCGAGAAGCCGCGCCCCGGCGCCCCCGACCGTGCGGTCGATGGCGGCGAGCAGGCTCCCCGTGCGCTCGCCCGAGAGGGTGCGGGTGAGCTCGAGGTTCTGGCGCGTCGCCGCGTCGATCATCAGGCTGGCGCCCGCCGCCTGGCGGGTCGGCGGGCTCAACGTCACCTTCGCGCCGAGCTGGGTGCGGGCGATGTAGTGCAGCACGGCGCCCGCCGCCGCGACCTCGACCCGGCTGAAGGCGCCGAACCCGTCGAGGGTCTGGACGCCGAACTGCTCCTTGATCGCCCGCTCGGCCGAGGCCGGATCGACGTCGCCGCGCCCGACCGGCGTGACGGCGGCCCGGGTGTCGCGCCACAGCCGGGCGATCTCGGGATCCTGGTGGATCGCCTCGCCCATCACGATCTCGCGCGGGTCGAGCCGGGCGATCTCGGCGGCGAGGCCGGGGCCCTCGACCTCGCCGAGCGAGAAGCGCCCGGTCGAGATGTCGACGGCGGCGAGCCCGTAGGCCCAGGCGGAGTCCGAGGCGCGCCGTCGCGCGAGCGCCAGGAGCACGTTGGCCCGGCCGGGATCGAGCAGGCGGTCTTCCGTGATGGTGCCGGGGGTGACGAGACGCACGACCTCGCGCCGCACCACCGATTTCGAGCCGCGCTTCTTGGCCTCGGCCGGGTCCTCGGTCTGCTCGCAGACCGCGACCCGGTGGCCGAGCCCGATCAGCCGCTGGAGGTAGTCGTCGGAGCGCTCGACCGGCACGCCGCACATCGGGATGTCGGCGCCGCCGTGCTTGCCGCGGCGGGTGAGCACGATGCCGAGCGCCCGCGAGGCGATCTCGGCATCCTCGAAGAACAGCTCGTAGAAGTCCCCCATGCGGTAGAACAGCAGGGAATCGGGGTTCGCCGCCTTGATCTCGATGTACTGCGCCATCATCGGCGAGACCTTGGCCTCGTCGTCGGGCGCGGACGCGCGCCGGCCGCGGGCGGGGGCCGGGGGCGCCTCGTCGGTCGGCTCGTAGGCTTCGTCGCGCAGGCGGCGGCCGGTATCGCTATCCATCGTCATGAGATCGGGGGGCTGTCTTCGGATCCGCGGCATCGTGGTCCAGGCAGACTAACAGAGGGCGGCGGCCGGGCTCCAGACCGGCACTCCGGGGATGATGGGGATGGTCGTCCCCGGTTTAAAAGACCGGCGCCCGGATGTTCGCGCCCCGGCGCCGCTTGAGCCGGCCGGATCATGGCCCTAAGGGACGTGTCCCCACGGTCCGCGTGAACTGTCGTCGAAAGAAGAGCCTGGCATGAGCGAGTCCCGCCCCGTCACCCGCGGCAAGCGCCCGACCTTCACCGACCAGGAGGCGCTGCAATTCCACCAGCAGGGTCGCCCCGGCAAGCTGGAGGTGGTGGCGACGAAGCCGATGGCGACGCAGCGCGACCTGTCGCTCGCCTATTCGCCCGGCGTCGCGGTCCCGGTTCTCGCCATCGCGGAGGATCCGGCGCTCGCCTACGACTACACCGCCAAGGGCAACCTCGTGGCGGTGATCTCGAACGGCACCGCGATCCTGGGCCTCGGCAACCGCGGCGCGCTCGCCTCCAAGCCCGTGATGGAGGGCAAGGCGGTCCTGTTCAAGCGCTTCGCCGACATCGATTCCTTCGACCTCGAGGTCGGGACGGAGGATGCCGAGGCGTTCATCAACTGCGTGCGCTATCTCGGCCCGACCTTCGGCGGCATCAACCTGGAGGACATCAAGGCCCCCGAGTGCTTCATCATCGAGGAGCGCCTGCGGGAACTGATGGACATCCCGGTCTTCCATGACGACCAGCACGGCACCGCGATCATCTCGGCGGCGGGCATCATCAACGCCCTGCACCTCACCGGCCGCGACATCTCGGAAGCCAAGCTCGTCGTCAACGGCGCGGGCGCGGCCGGCATCGCCTGCATCGAGCTCGTCAAGGCGCTCGGCTTCCGCTCCGAGAACGTGATCCTGTGCGACACCAAGGGCGTGGTGTTCCAGGGCCGCACCGAGGGCATGAACCAGTGGAAGTCGGCCCACGCGGTCGCCACCGACAAGCGCACGCTGGTCGAGGCGATGGAGGGCGCCGACATCGTGTTCGGCCTCTCGGTCAAGGGCGCCTTCACGCCCGAGATGATCGCCTCGATGGCGCCGCAGCCGATCATCTTCGCGATGGCGAACCCGAACCCGGAGATCACCCCCGAGGAGGTGGCGCAGGTCCGCGACGACGCCATCGTGGCGACGGGGCGCTCGGACTACCCCAACCAGGTCAACAACGTCCTGGGCTTCCCCTACATCTTCCGCGGCGCGCTCGACGTGCACGCGACCACGATCAACATGGAGATGAAGATCGCGGCCGCGCAGGCGCTCGCCGCGCTCGCCCGCGAGGACGTGCCGGACGAGGTGGCGGCCGCCTACCAGGGCACCCGGCCGCGCTTCGGGCGCGAATACATCATCCCGGTGCCGTTCGACCCGCGCCTGATCCACACCATCCCGCCGGCGGTAGCCAAGGCCGCGATGGAGACCGGCGTCGCCCGCAAGCCGATCGACAACATGGACCGCTACCGGGCCCAGCTCTCGGCCCGGCGCGACCCCGTCGCCGGCACGCTGAACCGGGTGTTCGAGCGGGTGCGCAAGTACCCCAAGCGCGTCGTCTTCGCCGAGGGCGAGGAGGAGGTGGTGATCCGCGCCGCGATCTCCTTCGTCAACCAGGGCCTCGGCACCGCGATCCTGGTCGGGCGCGAGGACCGGGTGCTGGCCAATGCCGAGGCCGCCGGCATCGATCTCGCCGGCCGCGACAACATCGAGATCCACAACGCCGCGAAGTCCGACCGCAACAGCGTCTACGCGCAGTTCCTGTATGCCCGGATGCAGCGCAAGGGCTACCTGTTCCGCGACTGCCAGCGCCTGATCAACCAGGACCGCAACCACTTCGCCGCCTCGATGGTGGCGCTCGGCGACGCCGACGCGATGGTGACCGGCACCACCCGCAACTACTCGATCGCGCTCGAGGACGTGCGCCGGGTCATCGACCACAAGCCCGGCCACCGGGTGATCGGCGTCTCGCTCTGCCTCGCCCGCGGCCGGGTGGTGCTGGTGGCCGACACCGCGATCCACGAGATGCCGAGCGCCGAGGAACTCGCCGGCATCGCCATCGAGGCGGCGGGCGTCGCGCGCCGCCTCGGCTACGAGCCGCGGGTGGCGATGCTGTCGTTCTCGACCTTCGGCTTCCCCAAGGCCGAGCGCGCCGAGAAGGTGCAGGAGGCGGTGCGCATCCTCGACGGGATGCGGGTCGACTTCGAGTACGACGGCGAGATGGCGGCCGACGTCGCGCTGAACAAGGACCTGCTCGCCCAGTACCCGTTCAGCCGCCTCAAGCAGCCGGCCAACGTGCTGGTGATGCCGGCCTTCCACTCGGCGGCCATCTCCACCAAGATGCTGCAGGAACTCGGCGGCGCCCAGGTGCTCGGGCCGCTGATCGTCGGCCTCGACAAGGCGGTGCAGATCGTCCCGCTCGGCGCGACCGATTCCGACATCGTCAACATGGCGGCGCTGGCGGCCTACAACATCGGCGGCTGAGCGGAGCCGGGGAGCCGTCCGGCCCCCCGCTCATCCCATCCGAAACCTCATCCTGAGGTGTCAGCCCATCATCGATGGGCTGACCTCGAAGGAGGGCTCCAGGGATCGCAGCGACGTCTGGAGCCCTCCTTCGAGGCTGCTGCAAGCAGCAGCACCTCAGAATGAGGTCGCGGGTGGAATCACGGCTTCCGTCGATCCGTCGCGATCCCTGGTCGCAGCCTCCTCCCTCGCCCGGTCCCGCGCCAGTTCCTCCGGCACCAGAGTGGCCGCATCCTGGCGCGCCGCCAGGGCCGCGAGGCGCACCGGCCGGTAGTCCCAGGCATCGACCCCGACGTCGCAGGAGCGGGTGGTGTCGGGCAGCGTGCCGTGGGTGTGGCCGTAGAGGTGGCGGGTGCCGCGCCACAGGCCCGGCCAGGCGCGGTGGGCGTAATGGGCCAGGAAGAGGCGCCACTCGCGCCCCTCCTCCCGCAGGGTGACGCGGACGCTCTCCACCGGCGGATCGGCCCAGGGCAGGTCGAGGACGCGGTTGCTGTCGTGGTTGCCGCGCACCAGGCGCTTGACGCCGTTCAGCCGGGCGAAGATCGCCGCGCAATGTGCCCGCTCGGCATGGGCCGCGAAGTCGCCGACGTGCCAGACCTCGTCGTCGGCCCCCACCGCCGCGTTCCAGTTCGCCACCAGCGTCTCGTCGTGCTCCGCGATGGAGGCGAACAGGCGGCCGCGCTGGCGCAGGATGTGGGTGTCGCCGAAATGCGTGTCGGCGGTGAAGAAGACGGCCATGCGCATCCGGACGGCGGGAGGGATGCGCGGTCAGATGGGGCGGCCGGCGCCGCCGGCACGGGACCGATCGCCGCGCCGGGGCGCGGTGTCGATCCCGGGCGGCACGGGCCGGCCCGGGACGGGCATCCGTCAGTAGCTGTAGTTCCGGCGCGGCGCGTAGCCGTCGCGGGGTCCGACGCGGGCGCCGTAATCGACGTCGCGCTGCTGGTCGCGCCGCTTGGCCAGCGCCCGGCCCGCGAGGCACCCGGCCACGGCCCCGACCACGCCGCGCTCGGCCAAGTAATGGCCGGCCACGCCGCCAATGATCGCGCCCTTGATGCAGCCCTTGGCCTCGGCCGCCCCGGCGCCCATCAGCGTCACGGCCACCACCACGGCCGCCTTCGCCACGTTCCGCATGTTCCCTCCTCCGCTCTGCAGCGCGAATTCAACGGCCAGGCTCGGCCGACGTTCCGCCGCGTCGGGCGAACTGCGCATCCGGGGCGGGTTGACGTGTCCTGCCGTCAACGATTCTTTACCTGCAACCGCTAAGGGAAGAACACTGACGCGCCGAGGGGTCATGTCAGGAACAGGTAGTCAGGAAGCAGGCGCCGACATGTTGCCCGCGAGCGACGACACCGACCTGCGGTCATCGATCCGACGCGACCAGCTCGATTCGGTCCGGCGCAGCGTCCAGCCCGCCATGCTGGTGAATGCGCTGCTCGGCGCCGCCAGCGCCCTGGTGGCCTGGCATGCCGGGAACGGGCAGGCCGGCCTCGCCTGGTTCGCGGTCTCGTCGGCCGTGAACCTGCTCCGCGTCGGCCTGTGCCGGGCACCCTGCCCGGGCCTCGCGGCCGGCGAGGCGCCGGAGCAGGCCGAGGACATGGCGCGCTCGGTCGACCGGCACCTGCGCCTCGCCACCCTGGCGGCCCTGCTGTCGGGCGTGGTCTGGTCCCTGGTGCCGCTCCTTTGCGCCGGCTACACCGCGCCCGAGACGCTGTTCTACCTCATCGTGACCTGCGGCATCACCGCGGGCGCCGTCGCCCACGGCACGGCCTTCGCGGCGATCCCCACGAGCTTCATCGCGCCGCCGCTGCTGACCGCGGCGGGCTGCCTCGCCTGGGCCGGCGGCTTCGACCGCACCTGCCTCGCCCTCACGGTGCTGCTCTACCTCGCGGCGCTCCTGCGCAATGCGGCCGAGACCGAGCGCACCTTCCGGCGCACCAGCCGGCTCAAGAACGAGGCCACGGCGCTCGCGCGCTCGCGCCAGGAGGCCCATGCGGCCGCCTCGATCCTCGCCGAGGAGATGCGGCGGCGCGCCACCCACGACGTGCTCACCGGCCTCAACAACCGCGCCGGCTTCGCCCTGGCGGCGGAGGAGCGCATCCAGCGCCCCGGCCCGGCGCCGTGCCTGATGCTCCTCGACCTCGACGGCTTCAAGTCGGTCAACGACGTCTACGGCCACACCACCGGCGACCGGGTGTTGGTCGAGGTGGCCCGGCGCCTGCGCCGGAGCCTGCCGCCGGAGGCCCTGGCGGCCCGCTTCGGCGGCGACGAGTTCGCGGTCCTGTACGACCCGTCCGCCGCCCTGCCGCCCGCCGACCTCGCGGCGGCCCTGATCAAGGCGGCGGTCGAGCCCTTCGACGGGCTGGATGCCGGGCGGCTCGGCATCAGCGCCGGGCTGTGCCACGCCCACGGGCCCGACCTGACCCAGATGCTGACCTGCGCCGACGAGGCGCTGCACGCCGCCAAGGCCGCCGGGCGCAACCGCTTCCGGATCTTCGACGAGAGCCTGCGCGGCCGCATCGAGCTGCGGCGCGACTGCGAGCGCGACCTGTCGCACGCGCTCGCCGAGACCGGCGTCGCGGTCTGGTTCCAGCCGATCTTCGGCGAGGGCGGCCGCACCGTGGCGGGCCTCGAGGCCCTGGTGCGCTGGCACCACCCGGTCCACGGCTGGGTCCCGCCCGGCGAGATCGTCGCGGCCGCCGCCCGGGCCGGCCTGACCGAATCGCTCCTGCGCGTCATCCTGGAGCAGGTCTGCGGCGCGCTCCAGGCCCTGCGCGCCGGCGGGGTCCAGGGCGTGCGGGTGGCGATGAACGTGTCGCCGCGGGAGATGGTGCAGGTCCCGGTCGACGAGATCGTGCTCGAGCGCCTGCGGACGCTCGGCCTGCCGCCGGCGATGCTCGAGATCGAGATCACCGAGGAGACCGCCCTCGACATCGAGGCGGTGCAGGGCAAGCTCCTCGCCCTGTCGCGGGCCGGCATCGGAATCGCGCTCGACGATTTCGGCATCGGCTACTCGTCGCTGGCCTCGCTGCGCCCCCTGCGGGCCGGCCGGGTGAAGATCGACCGGAGCCTCGTCACCGGCCTGGCGGATTCCGACGACAAGCGCGGGCTGGTCCAGGCGGTGCTCGGCCTCGGCCGGGCCCTCGGCCTCGAGGTGGTGGCCGAGGGCGTCGAGACCGCCGAGGACCTCGCGGTGCTGCGCAGCCTCGGCTGCCCCTTCGTCCAGGGCTACCACCTGGGCCACCCGGCTCCCCTCGACCAGGCGCTCCGCCAGGTCCTGGCCTGCCGGCCGGACGCGGCCTGACGCCCGTCACCGCGGGAAGGGCGGCGCCCGGATCCGGACGATCCGGCGTCTTCCGCGCTTCCCCGCCGCGGCCGATCGGCTTAGGTCTCTCTCCATGCTGCGCCCCCGCCGAACGGGAGCCGGCCGGGAGGAGACACCCATGCAGCCGATCCTCGATGCCTTCGACGCCCGCGCCATCCTGCCGGAGGACGGCTGCGCCGGGGCGCTCGCCGGCCGCGTCTGGCGGCCGGAGCTGAACGGCCCCAGCGTCGTCGCCGTGCGCGACGGCGCGTCGGGCGCGCCCGAGCTCGTCGACGTCACCCGCGCCTTCCCGACGGTCCGCGACCTGTGCGAGGCCGCCGATCCGGTGGGCGCCCTGCGGGCCGCCGCGGGCGAGACGCTCGGCCCCCTCGACGCGGTGCTGGCCAACACCCCGCCGGACACCCGCGACCCGTCGCGGCCCTGGCTCCTGGCCCCCATCGACCTCCAGGCGGTCAAGGCCGCCGGCGTGACCTTCGCGGTCTCGATGCTGGAGCGGGTGATCGAGGAGCGGGCACGCGGCAACCCGGACGCCGCGGCGGCGATCCGCCTCGAGGTCGGCCGCCTCGTCGGCGACGACCTGCGGCGCCTGAAGCCCGGCTCGCCCGAGGCGATGGCGCTCAAGGCCGTGCTGGTGGCGCAAGGAGCGTGGAGCCAATACCTCGAGGTCGGCATCGGCCCGGACGCCGAGATCTTCACCAAGGCCCAGCCGCTCTCGGCGGTCGGCTGCGGCCAGGAGGCCGGCCTGCATCCGGGCTCGCAGTGGAACAACCCCGAGCCCGAGATCGCCCTGGTGGTCGCCTCCGACCAGCGCATCGTCGGGGCGAGCCTCGGCAACGACGTCAACCTGCGCGACTTCGAGGGCCGCTCGGCCCTGCTGCTCGGCAAGGCCAAGGACAACGCCGCCTCCTGCGCGCTCGGGCCGTTCGTGCGCCTGTTCGACGATCGCTTCTCCCTTGATGACGTCCGCCGCACGGTGGTGAGCCTCGAGGTGATGGGCGCGGACGGCTTCCGGCTGTCGGGCACCTCGCCCCTCTCGGAGATCAGCCGCGACCCGGCCGACCTCGTCGAGGCGATGATGGGCGGGACCCACCAGTACCCGGACGGCGCGGTGCTCTTCCTCGGCACGATGTTCGCCCCCGTCGAGGACCGCGGCGCACCGGGCCAGGGCTTCACCCACCAGGTCGGCGACCGGGTGGTGATCCGCAGCCCCGGGCTCGGGGCGCTGGTCAACCGGATGCGCCATTGCCAGGATTGCGAGCCCTGGACTTTCGGGGCGGCGGCGCTGATGCGCAACCTCGCGGGCCGCGGGCTGCTCGGCGCCTGACGACGCTCTCGGCGTAGGGTAACCGGCCTCGGGCGCCGGACCGTGACAATACCGTCACGGAAACCGTAGAGGCCTCTCCTGGACGAACGTGGCCGGTTGCCAGGAATATAGCAATTGCTATACCCGGCACCGGAACGGCAGGGGAAGCGGCGATGCGGCGTGCGGGCGGAGCGGGACTCGGTGTGGCGCTCGGCCTGTGGGCCGGGCTGGCGAATGCCGCCGACCTGCGCCCTCCCGCGCCCACGCCCGCGGAGGGGCCGACCTACACCGACTGGTCGGGTCCCTATCTCGGCGTCGAGGGCAGCGCCGGCGCCTCGTTCGGCAATTACCGCTTCGGGCCGAGCACGGTCGGCGGCCGGGCGATCCCGGCCTTCCAGAGCGGCGACTCGACGCGGCGCTCGGATGCGGGCCGCACCGCCACCACGGCGGTCGGCGGGCTGTTCGGCGGCTACAACTGGCAGACGGGTCCCTACCTCTACGGGATCGAGGCCGACCTCTACGGCGCCAACCTCAAGCGCCCGGTCCCCTCGACGGCTTTGGGCTTCGGCTACGAGGCCGTCGATCCGGCCTTCAGCGTGATCCGCGCCAAGACCGACCTCTACGGGGCCGTGCGCGCCCGCCTCGGCTACGCGTTCGAGAGCTACCTCGTCTACGCCACCTTCGGGCTCGCGGGCGCCGACGCGCGGGTGCTGGCGACCTACCCGGACGCCGCTGCCGGAACGACGGCGACGGCGCGCAAGGACCTGTCCTTCCTCGGCTTCACCCTCGGGGCCGGCGTGCAATACGCCATCACCCCGAACCTCGCGCTCGGGCTCGACTACCGCTACATCGACCTCGGCCGGTCCGGCCGCTTCGACCTCGGCGCCGTGCCGGGGCTCGGCCCCGTCGCCACCCAGGCCGCCTTCTCGTCGCACCAGATGATGGCGCGCCTCTCCTGGTACCCCTACGGCCTCAAGCTGCCGGCGGAGGTGGCCGAGGACGCGCCGGCCAGCCGCGACACCGGCCGCTATTCCTTCCACGGCCAGACCACCTTCGTGATGCAAGGGGTGCCGGGCTTCCGCGCGCCCTATCGCGGCGAGAACAGCCTGGTGCCGAACCAGGTCCAGTCCACCACCACCGCGACCCTGTTCCTCGGCGTGAAGCTGACCGACAGCACCGAGCTCTACTACAACCCGGAATTCTCGCAGGGCTTCGGCCTGTCGCGGACGCTCGGCGTCGCCGGCTTCGTCAACGGCGAGGCCCAGAAGGCCGGTGCGCCGTTCCCGAAGCTGCGCTCCAACCGCTACTTCATCCGCCAGACCTTCGGGCTGGGCGGCGCCACCGAGGACGTGCCCGACGGCGTCAACCAGGTGGCGATGACCCGCGACGTCGAGCGGATCTCGGTGGTGGCCGGCAAGTTCGCGCTGGGCGACTTCTTCGACGGCAACGTCTACGCCCACGACCCGCGGGTCGACTTCATGAACTGGTCGATCTGGGGCTCCTCGGCCTGGGACTTCCCGGCGAACCTCCCCGGCTTCACGCAAGGCGTGATGGTCGAGTACAACCGGCCGGAATTCGCGATCCGGGCCGCCTACACCCAGGTGCCCAAGCAGCCCTCGAACGACGTGCTCGACCCGCGGGTCTTCGAGCGCGCCGGCACCAACATCGAGTTCGAGGAGCGCCACGTCCTGCCGGGCCTCGACCAGCCGGGCAAGCTGCGCATCGGCCTGTTCAGCAACGTCGGCAATACCGCCAACTATCGCCAGGTCGTCGACCTGACTCAGGGAGGCGTCTACGACGACATCAACGACGCGGCCGCCGCGACCCGCCGGCCCCGGCGCAAGACCGGCGCCTACGTCAACTTGGAGCAGGCGCTCACCCCGGATCTCGGCCTGTTCGCCCGGGCGAGCGTCTCGGACGGGCGCAACGAGAGCCTGTCCTTCACCGACGTCGACCGCTCGGTCTCGGGCGGCCTGTCCCTGAAGGGCACCGCCTGGGAGCGGCCGAGCGACACGGTCGGGATCGGTGGGGCGATCAACGGCCTGTCGCCGTCGCACCGGGCCTACTTCGCCAACGGTGGCCTCGGCCTGCTGATCGGCGACGGACGCCTGACCTACGGCACCGAGCGCGCCTTCGAGACCTACTACGCGCTGAGCCTGACCAAGGCCGTGACGGTGTCGTTCAACTACCAGCTGGTGGTGAACCCCGCCTATAACCGCGACCGCGGCCCGGCGAACTTCTTCGGCACCCGGCTGCACGCCGACTTCTGACCGCCGTGAGATACGCCGGCCGCGATGGCAGGCACGCCTCGACGGTATGACACGGACCGAGGCGGACCGTGTAAACCTGTCGCGAACGACCGGCGCCCCGGATCCCCCTCCGACGGCCCGGCAGGCAGGAGACGCCCGAATGACCGAGACCGACGCGCTGCGCCATCCGGAGATCCGCGAGGAGGTCGCCAAGCTCTGCGCGCGCTTTCCCGACGAGTACTGGCGCCGGCTCGACACGGATCGCGCCTACCCGACGGACTTCGTCAACGCGCTGACCGAATCCGGCTACCTCTCGGTGCTGATCCCCGAGGAATACGGCGGCTCGGGCCTGCCGCTCTCGGCGGCGGCCGCGATCCTCGAGGAGGTGCAGCGCTCCGGCTGCAACGGCGCGGCCTGCCACGCCCAGATGTACACGATGGGCACCGTGCTGCGGCACGGCACTCAGGCCCAGAAGGAGCGCTACCTGCCGGAGATCGCCGCCGGCCGCCTGCGGCTCCAGGCCTTCGGCGTCACCGAGCCGACGAGCGGCACCGACACCACGGCGCTCCGCACCACCGCACGGCGCGAGGGCGACAAGTTCGTCGTCAACGGCCAGAAGATCTGGACCAGCCGGGCCGAGCATTCCGACCTAATGCTGCTGCTCGCCCGCACCACCCCCCGCGACCAGGTGGCGAAGAAGACCGACGGCCTCTCGACCTTCATCGTCGACATGCGCACCGTGCTCGGCCGCGGCCTGACCATCCGGCCGATCCGCACGATGATGAACCACAATTCGTGCGAGGTGTTCTTCGACAACATGGAGGTGCCGGCCGAGAACCTGGTCGGCGAGGAGGGCAAGGGCTTTCGCTACATCCTGTCGGGCATGAACGCCGAGCGGCTCCTGATCGCCGCCGAGTGCGTCGGCGACGCCAAGTGGTTCATCGCCAAGGCCTCGGCCTACGCCCGCGAGCGCCAGGTGTTCGGCCGGCCGATCGGCCAGAACCAGGGCATCCAGTTCCCGATCGCCAAGGCCTACGCCAACATGCGGGCCGCCGAGCTGATGGTGCGGGAGGGCTTGGCGCTCTACGAGGCCGGAGCCAACCCGGGGGCGGAGGCCAACATGGCCAAGATGCTCGCCGCCGACGCCTCGTTCGAGGCGGCCAATGCCTGCATCCAGACCTTCGGGGGCTTCGGCTTTGCCGAAGAGTACGACGTCGAGCGCAAGTTCCGCGAGACCCGGCTCTACCAGGTGGCGCCGATCTCGACGAACCTGATCCTGTCCTACATCGCCGAGCACGTGCTCGGCATGCCGCGCTCTTACTGACGCGATTTTCGGAGGATGTCCTCCGGAATTCGTGCCACGAGCCGGCGCGGCGCCCGAGCGAAGCCGGTATCTACCTCACGAAGCGATCAACCAGAGATCGCATGACGGCGAACGCCGCCCTCGGGGTCCCGAGGGCGGCCACGGAACCCCCCATGACCTTCCCTTCCGGCCCGCTGCTGTTCCTGCCCGGGCTCCTCAACGACGCCGTCCTGTGGCGCGGCCCGATCGCCGCCCTGGCCGACCGCGCCGCGGCCGCGGTGGCGGACCTGACCCTCGACGACAGCGTCGCCGCCATGGCCCGCCGGGCGCTCGCCGCGGCGCCGCCGCGCTTCGGGCTCGTCGCCCTGTCGATGGGCGGCTACGTCGCCTTCGAGATCCTGCGCCAGGCGCCCGAGCGGGTGACGCGGCTTGCCCTGTTCGACACCGGCGCCGCGCCGGAGGACGCGGCGCACGCGGCGCTGCGGCGCCAGGGCATGGAGCAGATCAAGGTCGGGCGCTTCGCCGGCGTGACGACCCGCCTGCTGCCGAAGCTCGTCCACGCCTCGCACGTCGCCGGCCCGGTCGGCGACGCCGTGAAGGCGATGGCCGAGCGGGTCGGGGGCGAAGCCTTCCTGCGCCAGCAGCGGGCGATCCTCGCCCGGCCCGACAGCCGGCCGACGCTTGCCACGATCCGGGTACCGACCCTGGTGGCGGTGGGCGCCGACGACGTGCTGACGCCACCGGCCCTGGCGCAGGAGATCCATGCCGGCATCCCCGGCTCGCGCCTGCACGTCCTGACCGAGTGCGGCCACCTCCCGCCGCTGGAGCGGCCGGAGGGGACAGCCGCGCTGCTGCGCGAGTGGCTCGACGCCTGACGCCTCAGGTCAGCATCGGGGCAAAGCCGGGATCGCCCGTCTCCATGGCGCGGCGATAGGCTGGGCGCGCCCCGATCCGCTGCAGGTAGGCGCGGATCGCCGGATGGGGCGCGAGGTCGACCGGCTGGAACAGCCGCATCGTGGTGAGCGAAAAGACGCTCATGATGTCGGCCGTCGTGAACTCCTCCCCGGCGAGGTACGGCACCGCGGCGAGCCGCGCCTCGACCAGCGCCATCACCCGGTCGAGGCGGCCCTGCACCGCCGCCTGGACCGGATGGTCGGGGGGAAGCCCGACGCGGCCGACCATCATCATCCGGCCGAGGACCGGCTGGAGATTGCCGTTGGCGAAGTGGAACCAGTACAGGAAGGCGGCATAATCCGGGTGATCCGGCCCGAGCCGCAGCCGGCCGCCGCCGTGCCGGACCGCGATGTACTCGACGATCGCGGCGGATTCGGCGAGCACCAGCCCATCCTCCTCGATCACCGGCGCCGCGCCGAGCGGATGCAGCGCCCGCAGGTCCGGCGGCGCCAGGATGGTGACCGGGTCGCGGTCGTAGCGGACGAGGGTGTAGGGAACGCCCAGCTCCTCGCACAGCCAGAGGATGCGCTCCGATTGCGAGCGGCCGAGGTGGTGGATCGTCAGCATCGCGCTGCCTCCGTTCACACGCGACGGCGAATCACCGGTTCCCCGCCGCCGGCCCGCCCGCCGTGCCGCCGCTGCCGGGCGGTCCCGCAGTCGGGCTGCCGCCGATCCAGACGCCCGGGTTGGTGCCGGGCACCGACGTGCTGCTCGGGTTGCCGGGAAGATTCTGGGTCGGGCGCGAGGCCGGCGGCTTCGTGCCGGTGCCGGGGGCCGGCGCGCCGACCGCGTCGCTCGGCGGCGGCACCCGGGCGGTCTGGGCCGCGGCGGGACCCGCGAGGCCCAGAGCAAGGCCGAGGGTGGTGGCGAGCGCGCGGGCGGTTCTGGTCATCGGCCTGTCCGTTGGGAAGCGTCGCGACCTCAACACCGGGGCGGCCTTCAGGTTTCGCGGCGCGGATGCGCGGGGGGCGGGCCGGGGCCCGGATCCCGTCGCCTCGGGCACCGAAGCCCGAGAGGTTGGCCCGCAAGGTGCCCTCAGCGGACATAATTCCTAAATTACCCAAAGATACCAACCAATTAAACAAATATTTATGCTTCTTCGACAATCTATCGACGACCAACCGAGCGATACCATGAAGCTGAAGATCTCACATATCTTGATCGGATTGATCGCCGTCCTGTCGGTCGGCCTGCTGGCGCAGGGTGTCGTCGGGGGAACGCAGCTTCGCGCCGTCAACGCAAACTCCCTCGATCTGTCGGAGAACTGGTTGCCGAGCGTTCGGGAGCTGGGCGAGCTCAAATACAAGGTGACGCGCCTGCGCCTCGTCGACGCCCGATACGTCATGGCGTCCGAGGCGGTGAACGAGCTCGACGCCGTCTCGGAGAGCCGTGCCAAGACCATCGATGAGGTCGCGTCCCGCTACGAGACCCTGATCTCGAGCGCCGAGGAGCGCGACCTCTGGACGACGTTCCGACGGCACTGGGGCGACTACCTGGGGGTGCGGTCGAAGATCGTGGCCGCCGCCCGGGCCAGGGACCAGCGTACCTCGAGCGAGCTGTTCCAGGCCTCGCGCCAGCCTTTCGACGCGGCCCTGGCCGCCCTCGATCGCGGCACGGCCCTCAACGTCAAGGGGGGCGACGCCGCCCGGCTCGCGGCCCAGGCGATCTATTCGCGGGCCCTCTGGCTCACCGGGCTCCTGTGCTGCCTCGGCCTGGCGATCGGTCTCGCGGGCGCCGCCTACGTCGTCGGCGGCATCACGCGGCCCATCGACCGTCTGATCCGGCGCATGCGCGGGCTGACCGCCGGCGACGTGGACGGCGACGTGCCCCATACCGACCGCGCCGACGAGATCGGAGCCATCGCGGGCGCCGTCGAGTCGTCCCGCGACAACCTGGTCCGGACGCGGCAACTGGAGCAGGAGACGCTCCTGGCGCGGACGACCGCCGAGGAGCAGCGGAAGGCCGGCATGCGCCAGATGGCCGACGGGTTCGAGCGGGCGGTCGGCGGGATCGTCGGCCTGGTGTCGTCCTCGGCCACCGAGCTGCAGGCCACCGCCGGCACGATGACCGCCACCGCGACCCAGACCGCCTCGCA